>JASEJN010000013.1 GCA_030016385.1 Clostridiales bacterium
AGGGTAACTTCCACTTTAAGAGGATAAGGGGTGGAACTTAATTTGATAATTGAGTCGGGACTTAAATTTCCCTTATTGAGGCAAAGTTAAAGTTTTATTCTATTAGATATGCTATAATAGTAGTTATAAAATACTACCGGAAGGATGCTAATATGGTATTTGAAGATATTGTGGGACAAAATAATATCATAAAATATTTAAAAAATACAATAGCAAATAAGAGGGTTTTTCACGCATATCTGTTCTGCGGACCTGATGGGATAGGAAAGAGTATTGTGGCATCTGTATTTGCCAGGACTCTAAATTGCGCAAATAAGGGGCTGAACCCATGTGGAACGTGTCCTTCATGCATTAAAGCGAGGGATGGGAATCATCCCGATATTACAGATTTAAGGCCGGCATCTAAGTCGATATCGGTAAATGATATAAGAGAATTGCAGATAAATATGCAAAAAAAGCCGTATGAAGATGGCGTGAAAGTATATATAATACATGAAGCCGAAAAGATGACCGAGCAGGCTCAAAATGCGCTTCTTAAGATACTTGAGGAACCTCCTGAGCATGTTATTATAATACTTCTTACATTTAACCAGTATTTGCTCTTAAATACAATAAGATCAAGATGCCAGATATTAAAATTCAGCAGGGCACCTGAAAAAGCCATAGAGGATTATTTGATTTTCAGAAAACAAGTTCCCGAAAGGGAGGCAAGGTTTGCCTCAGCTTTTTCCGGAGGTATCTTTCAAAAGGCTGTTGAATTTATAGCCGATGACAAGCTTAAAGCGGATAGAAATGATGTAATCAAACTTTCACTAAATATTTATAAAAAGGACAAGATAGATGTCCTTTCGTATGTTGATTACTTTACTGAGAACAAGGATAATATTATGAGTATACTCGATATAATGGTATCCTTATTCAGGGATATTTTGATTTATAAGGAAAGCGGCAGCAAAAGATATATTATTAATTTGGATAAAAGCGAGCTTATAGAATCGGAATGTAAAAGATATACGTATGGGGTCCTGAATAAAATTATAACTTACATTAAAGAGGCATATAGAAATATAAGTTTAAATGTCAATTATCAGCTTTCCATTGAAAATATGCTTCTTAAAATACAGGAGGGATAGGATTGATAACGGTTGTAGGTGTAAGATTTAAAAAAGCTGGGAAAATATATTATTTTGACCCTGCTAATATAGCTGTAAAGGTCGGAGATCCTGTAATAGTCGAAACTGCAAGAGGTATAGAATACGGCGAGGCTGTTTTAGGTCCAAAGCAGATAGGTGAGGATGAAATAATTGCACCGCTCAAGAAAGTTTTAAGGGTGGCCGATGATAGAGATAAAGCAAAAAATGAAGAAAATAAAGTTAAGGAAAAGCAGGCCTTTGAAATATGTTTAAAAAAAATAGAAGAGCACGGGCTGTCAATGAAACTTATAGATGTTGAATATACATTTGATAATAATAAGGTAATATTTTATTTTACAGCCGATGGAAGAGTGGATTTCAGAGAATTGGTAAAAGATCTTGCCTCTGTATTCAAAACGAGGATCGAGCTCAGGCAGATAGGGGTGAGGGATGAAGCTAAAATGGTCGGCGGCCTCGGGCCATGTGGCAGGCCTCTATGCTGTCGAACATTTCTCGGAGAGTTTGAACCTGTATCTATAAAGATGGCAAAGGAGCAGAATTTGTCTTTGAATCCAACAAAAATATCGGGAATCTGCGGGAGATTGATGTGCTGCTTAAAATACGAACAAGAGACTTACGAATGCATAAGGAAGGTTTTGCCAAAGGTTGGGAGCATTGTAAATACTCCGGCCGGGAAGGGTGAAGTAATAGAAAACAGCGTCGTAAAGGAATGTGTAAAGGTCAAGGTAAAAATGAACAACGATGAGGAAGTAAAGACTTTTCCGATCTGCGCAATATCTATGGTGAAGGGTGAAACTGAAGGCGAAGTTTCCGATGAGAATATCAAAATTGAACAGGGCGATGAAGTAACTCCCGAAGAGATTAAAAATCTTTTTAAAGAATAATTTCATTTGAAAGATGTAAAAAATACTCTAATATTCTCAAAATATAAAAAATGTGTCTGATGCAAATTAATTATCTTTTAATATTGCATGGTTGGTGATAAAATAAAATGTGGACATGTTATGTTCTTGTGATTATTGGAGGTGAAATTATATGGCATATAAAATTACCGATGCTTGTGTAAGCTGTGGAACATGTGAATCGGAGTGCCCGGTAAATGCAATTTCTCAGGGTGATACGAAATATGTAATAGATCCGGATAAATGCATAAGCTGTGGCAATTGTGCTAATGTTTGCCCGGTTGGAGCACCTGAAGAGGAATAAAATAATATTAAAGAAGGCCTTTATTTCAAAGGCTTTTTTTAATATTATTTCAATTTCACTAGAGCATTATGAAAGTTTTGTTAAATCGTATGGAGGAATCATGGAGATTAAGATAAAAGAAAATGAAAGGATAGATGATCTGGAATGCAAGGGCCTTAAGATAATACAGGCTAAAGATGGGTTTTGCTTTGGCATAGATGCGGTACTTCTTGCAAATTTTGCAGTTGTGAAAAGGGGACAGAGAATAATCGACCTGGGCACAGGTACCGGTGTAATACCGATATTGCTCTCAGGTAAAACCGAAGCTTCAGAAATTGTGGGAATTGAGATACAGGAAGATATGGCAGAGATGGCGCAAAGAAGCGTAATGTTAAACGGATTAGCCGATAAAGTGAAAATAATAAACGAAGATCTTAAGAATGCCGTGAATATTTTTGGAAAGGAAAGCTTTAGTATCGTCATCACCAATCCGCCGTATAAACATTTCGGTTCGGGTATTATTAACCCCTTTGATAAGCTTGCGATTTCGAGGCATGAAATAAAGTGCACGCTGGAGGATGTAATATCCGTATCAGCTATGCTTCTTAAGAACAACGGGCACTTTTATATGGTGCATAGACCCGAAAGAATTGTAGATATAATATATTTAATGAGAAATAATAAAATAGAGCCTAAGTCCATAAGGTTCGTGCAGCCTTATGATGATAAAAAGCCCAACCTTATGCTTATAGATGGATTGAAAAATGGTAAGCCGTTTTTAAAATTTTTAGATCCGTTAATAATATATGATAAAAATAAAAATTATACCCGGGAAATAATCGACATATACGGGAGAGATAAATAATGACAGGAAAATTGTTCTTATGCGGTACACCGATTGGAAATCTGGAAGATATAACTGAGAGAGCAAAGCGTATATTAAGTGAAGTGGATTTAATAGCTGCAGAAGATACCAGGCAAACTCTGAAGCTGTTAAATCATTTCGATATAAAGAAGGAACTGGTGAGTTACCATGAACATAACAAGATTGAAAGGGGACCGAAGCTGATTGAAAGTTTAAAAGCAGGGCTTAATATTGCATTAGTTACCGACGCCGGCATGCCGGGAATATCGGATCCGGGAGAGGACATTGTAAGGCTTTGTATCGATGAGGGTATAGGGGTGGAAGTTATACCTGGTCCCACGGCATCCATAACCGCTCTTGTGATATCAGGATTCCCTACAAGAAGATTTATATTTGAAGGTTTTCTTCCTAAAGGCGGCAAGGAGAGAAGGAAAATAATCGAAGAACTTAAAAATGAAACGAGGACGGTTATAGTATATGAAGCACCTCACAGGATAAAGGCAACATTAAAAGAACTTTATGAATGCCTGGGTGATAGGGAAATTGCAATATGCCGCGAATTGACTAAAAAATTCGAAGAGGTAATAAGAACGGGCTTGAAGGATGCATCAAGAATATATGACGACAGGGAGCCAAAGGGGGAGTTTGTTATAGTAATAAAGGGAAAAAGCGTCGAGGATATAGAAAAACAGAACCAAAAAGTATGGGAAAATATATCCGTTGACGATCATATAAATATGTATATTAAAAGGGGTATGAACAAAAAAGATGCCATGAAAAAAGTCGCAAAAGATAGGGGAGTTTCAAAACGCGATATATATAAACAACAATTGACAAGCCGTGACAATTAAAAAAATGGGTCAACCCGATTTATGGATTAACCCATTTTTGATTATCACTCTTCAATTTTTTTCGTCTTTATATCTTCCAGACATTTTCTGCAGATATTCTTGCCCTTATATTGAAGAACATCTCTAGCCTGTCCACAAAATATGCATGCTGGTTCGTATTTCTTTAAAATTATCTGTTCGCCATCTACATATATTTCCAAGGCATCCTTTTCAGCAATGTCCAGAGTTCTCCTTAATTCGATAGGGATAACGACTCTTCCAAGCTCGTCTACCCTTCTTACAATACCTGTTGATTTCATTCTATCTCCTCCTTTTCAGCATATATCGACATCACTACATAAAAATAGTAACAGAACTGCCAATAAAAGTCAATATGTTTTGAAGAAATTTTACATTATTGTATATATTTTTTGTAGTTTAGCAAAAGATGACTGAAAAATAAGAATTTATGGTATGTGATGCATCCAAAGGTACTTCAATTCGCAATTTGAAATCAGGCCTTAGAACTTACAAAACTTGAATCTGGCGAATGAGTGTTCAAAATAACATAAGTTCATATTACGAATCGAAGATCCAAAGGTAAATTGTGTAAGCCTGGATAAAATATATATGATATACTATAATTATATGGGAAACAGTTTTAATTTCAAGCTTAAAGATTATAGAGCATTTTTAATAAGTATTGGAGGATAAAAGATGGATAGGTATCATGAACAATTAACTTCTGCCTATAAAAGTGGGCTTCACGGTTTTTACAGCATTCTTTCTATTTTTCTTGCTTTTTTGTGTTTAGTTACAATATTTAATGTTCCGGTAGCAGGTATAATATTTGGCGGATTGGCGGTACTTTGTTATTTTCTGAAACGCCGTGAGTTTGTAGAATTTGAATATTCTTTTACAAGCGGCGAAATAGATATCGATAAAATAATAGAAGCCAAAAGGAGAAAAAAGGTTATCAATTTTGATATAAATGAAATCATTATGATGGCACCTGTTGGGAGCACTTTTCTGGATGGCACGCCAAAGGGAAAGAAGATTATAGCATATCCTAAAAATACAAAAGAAAGGATATTTGAAATTGTTTTAAACAAAAACGGAGAGGTCAAGGATATTTATTTCATTCCTGATGATGAGTTTGTCACGCTGTGCTTCAGGAGCAATCCTAGAAGTGTTAAGAAAAAGGATTTTGTATAAAAGGGCTTGCGTTTAATATATACCAGTATATACCCGGAACAGCAAAATATTATGTTGGCTGATCGATATTAGCATTTTTACTATGGCAGCATATTATATTACTGTTAATAAATTTCTGGAGGTATATATGTATCCATTTGAATATTACTGCCCATACTTGTGCGGAGAGTGCATGTATGCTGATGACGGCATGTACAGAACTGATGATGACGTATCGGAAAATGCCGAACAAAATGTGAAGGCTGATGCGGAAAATGCTGAAGAGAATAAAGACAGGCAATTTCCGGGAGCTTCACCGCAGGGGGCACCTGGCAAAACGGATGATGCTGCCAGGATATTGAGAATGATCGAAAAAAATAATCCTGCCTTGATAAGGACAATGATGGCATACAATATTCCATATTGGGATGTCAGGAGAATTATAGGCAGAATAATAAGTTTGACATTGAAATATCGTCATGAATAACTTATATGCCGGATGATATCCGGCATATACATATTTGCCGGCTAAAATGAGTTTTACCTAACTTAAAATTCAGCCGGCATATTTTGATAAAAGCGGTATAATTTTTTTAAGATGGCTTGAAGTACATTAATTAAAGTCCATAATAGGAAGGCGGAATATATGAAGATATGCATATTGACGACGGGGCACAGCGCTATGGACGACAGGATATTCTATAAAGAAGCATTGTCCCTTAAAAAAGTATACGATGATGTAACAATAATAGCGCCGGATGAAAGGGATAGCTACATTAAAGATGGAATTAACATAATAGGCGTCAAGAAGCCCAACTCACTCTATGAAAGATTTCGTCTGGTGGATACTGTGGTAAATGAGGCTATAAAAAATAGGGCGGACATATATCATTTCCACGATTTCGAAATCATCTATAAGGTATTAAAAATAAAGAAGTATTTGCCGGATTCAAAAATAATTTATGATGTACATGAATATTTTCCCGACATGGTGAGAATGTCAAAGAAAATACCGAAACTGATAAAGCCATTCATGACTTTTTTTGTTGATAAGACGGAATTAATAAAGGCAAGAAAGTTTGATTATATAATTACGGCTGATGATGCGGTTAAGGAAAGATTTTGCCATGTAAATAAGAAAGTCGATGTTATATATAATTTTTCCGAATTCAAGACACTGAAGGAAGATAAATTTAAAAAAAAGTATGATGTGATTTATCAGGGTGGAATAACTATGGAAAGAGGAGTATTCAATGCAGTTAGGGCAATTGAGATTGTAAAAAAGAAAAAGCCGGATATTAAAATGATATTCGTAGGGCCTTTTGACGATAAGGAAGACAGGAAAAAAGTATATGATTACATAGAAGAAAAATGTCTATCAAAAAATATTATATTTATCGGAAAGGTGCCGCATACCGATGTGGAAAGTTATATAAGAAGTTCTAAAATCGGAATTGTAACACTGCTTCCGTTTCCGAAATACTTTAAAAATATACCTATCAAACAGTTTGAATATATGAGCTGCGGCATACCGGTAGTGGGGAGCGATCTGCCGCCGATCAAGAAATTTGTTAAAAGCTATAACAGCGGAATAATTGTTGATCCGACGAAGCCCCAGGAAATTGCCGATGCTATAGATAAGCTGCTCGATGACCGGGAGTTATGCAAGAAACTTGGGGAAAATGGAATAAAAGCAGTATCTGAATCTTATAACTGGAACAATATGGAGATTAAACTCCTCAATATATACAAAAGCTTACAGTCAGATATGAAGTGCTGATTATTGGGACGAATATAAAAAGCCGATATAAAAGTTTGAGCTTGGAGAGTGGTATATATGGCGGAAAATATCGATGTTTCCATTATAATAGTAAACTGGAATGCTAAAAACCTCTTAAAAAAATGCATAGATTCGATAATTATGAAAGAAAATAGAATGAAATATGAGATTATTGTTATTGACAATAATTCAAATGATGGAAGTCGGGATCTTTGCGAACATAATTACGCAAACTCTGTCAGACTAATAAAAAACAGGCAGAACAGAGGTTTCGCAGCAGCAAATAATCAAGGAATTAAAGAGTCTAAGGGTAAATTCATACTCCTTTTAAACAGTGACACGGAAGTTCTGGATAATGCCCTGGATAAATGTTTTGAATATATATCATCCCATAAAGATATAGGCTTGATTGGCTGCAGGCTTTTAAACAGCGATGGCACGCTGCAGTACTCATGTTATAATTTTAATTCCATATTAAGGTCAATTATATTTAAGATTGGCGCTGCAAAGATTATCAGGTCTGATAAAAGGTATAAATATGAGGGATTGATCACTAGTGCCGACTATGATTCCCTGATGGACGTCGACTATGTATGCGGGGCGTTTATGATGTTCAGAAGAGAAATAATAGATAAAATAGGTCTTCTCGATGAAAGGTTCTTTATGTATGCTGAGGAAGCAGATTATTGTGCAAGGATAAAGAATGCCGGCTACAGGATTGCTTATTTTCCCGAAGCATCGGTTATACATCATGGCGGAGGGAGCAGCAAATCCATAAGCGTGCTTTCGGAGAACAGGAGAATTATCAGCCGCCTTCTTTTCATAAAAAAACATAAGGGAAATTTATACTTCAATGTATATAGATTTTTTTCGATTTTAGTTGCCGCAGCCAATATTATATCGGGAGATGAAGATAGAAGATCGAGAGGCAGGTCGAAGTTAAAGGCCATACTGAAATTAAAATATGAATAAGGTCACAGTACATACAGCAATTGGAATAATACTCTTCCTTTGATTCGTAATCTGAAATCAGGCATAAATAGGCTTATGTTATTTTGAGCGACGAATGAGTGTTCAAAATAACATAAGCTAGCTCATATTACGAATCGAAGATATTCTTCAAATACAATTGATTTTTGTAATTCTATTTGTTAGAATGTATCTAATAGATGAATATCGGGTCAATGAAAAGGAGCAGTAAGATCGGATGCCGGAAAGAGAGCTGCTGGTTGGTGGAAAGCAGTGCGGTGGAAGGTCCGAACTCGCCTTGGAGGTGCTGGGGTGAATTTATTAGCCGCAGCCGGAGTTATTTCCGTTAGCAAATTTAAAGTGGCAGTTATAATGCTGCAAGTAGAGTGGTACCGCGAAAGCCTTTCGTCTCTTTAGAGATGAAGGGCATTTTTAATTTAAGGAGGAGTTTTTCTTGAACGAAAATGATTATGATCCTAAGAAGATTGAGAAAAAGTGGCAGGATATATGGGATAAGGAGGAAGCATTCAAGGCTAAGGATGACAGATCAAAGCCTAAATATTATGCTCTTGTAGAGTTCCCGTATCCATCAGGTAAGGGATTGCATGTTGGACATCCGAGACCATATACCGCCCTTGATATCATAGCAAGGAAAAGAAGGATGGAAGGGTATAATGTACTTTTTCCGATGGGATGGGATGCGTTTGGGCTTCCTACGGAAAATTATGCCATTAAAAATAAGATACATCCTAAAATAGTAACTGAAAATAATGTGAGAAGATTTAAGAAACAGTTAAAATCACTAGGATACTCGTTTGATTGGTCAAGGGAGATAAACACAACGGATCCTTCATATTATAAATGGACCCAGTGGATATTCTTAAAACTTTTTGAGCATGGTCTTGCCTATAAAGCCGAAATGCCTATAAACTGGTGCACGCAATGTAAGGTTGGGCTTGCAAATGAGGAGGTTGTAAACGGTGTCTGTGAGCGTTGCGGCGGAGAGGTAGTAAGAAAGGTCAAAAAGCAGTGGATGCTCAAAATCACGGATTACGCGCAGAAACTTTTAGATGACCTTGATAAAGTCGATTATATCGATAAAGTAAAGGCACAGCAGAGAAACTGGATAGGACGATCAGAGGGAGCAGAGGTAGATTTCAAAATAGCCGGGAAGGACGATGCTTTAACAGTATTTACAACCCGTCCCGATACGCTGTTTGGAGCGACATATATGGTTTTATCCCCTGAACATCCAATCATCGATAAGTATAAAAAAGAGATTAAAAATTGGGAAGATATACAAAGTTACAGGGAGAATGCAAACAGAAAGTCGGATTTTGAAAGGACACAGATTGTGAAAGACAAAACAGGTGTTCCGTTAATGGGTATAAACGCAATAAACCCCGTTACTCAAAAGGAGATACCGATATGGATATCCGATTATGTGCTTATGACCTATGGGACAGGTGCAATCATGGCGGTGCCTGCCCATGATGAGAGGGATTTTGAATTTGCGAAAAAATTCGGATTGCCTATCATAGAGGTAGTAAAAGGCGGAAATATCAGCGACGCAGCTTATACGGACACAGAATCAGGCGTCCTGGTTAATTCCGGGTTTTTAAATGGCCTTGAGGTCAATGATGCAAAGAAAAAGATGATTTCATACCTTGAAAAAAATGGAATAGGGAAAAGGAAAGTAAATTATAAATTGAGAGATTGGGTATTTTCACGCCAGAGGTACTGGGGAGAGCCTATTCCATTGATACACTGTGAAAAATGCGGATGGGTTCCTGTGCCGGAGGAAGAACTCCCCGTGACTCTTCCTGAAGTAAAAAACTATATGCCCACGGACAACGGGGAGTCGCCGCTTTCAACCATCAGAGATTGGGTGGAGACAAAATGCCCTAAATGCGGGGGTTATGCTGAAAGAGAGACGGATACGATGCCTCAATGGGCAGGCTCGTCATGGTATTACTTAAGATATACCGACCCGCATAATGATAAGGCTTTTGCATCAAAGGAAAATATGGACTATTGGCTTCCTGTCGACTGGTATAACGGAGGAATGGAGCATACGACTCTTCACCTTCTCTATTCAAGATTCTGGCATAAATTCCTATATGATATAGGATATGTTCCAACACCCGAACCATATATAAAGAGAACATCTCATGGGATGATACTTGGCGAGAACAATGAAAAGATGTCAAAGTCGAGAGGCAATGTGATCAATCCGGATGATATCGTAAATGAATTCGGTGCGGATACCCTGAGAACCTATGAGATGTTCATAGGTGCATTTGACCAGAGCGTTCCATGGTCCAACCAGGGTGTAAAAGGATGCCGGAGATTTTTAGACAGGGTATGGAAGTTAAAATATATGTTGGTCGAAGGAGATTCTTATTCAAAAAAGCTTGAAACAAAGGTCAATAGAACTATTAAGAAAGTAAGCTTGGATTTTGAACAGATGAAGTATAATACGGCTATTGCAGCGATGATGGCGCTTGTAAATGATTTTTATGCTGCAGGGAAAGTCACGAGAGGAGAAATGAAGACTCTTTTGATATTATTGAACCCGGTTGCTCCCCATATAACCGAAGAATTGTGGCAACAGCTTGATTTCGGAGGCAGGCTTTATTCCCAGAAGTGGGTTACATGGGACGAATCAAAAACAGTAGAGGATTCGGTGGAAATAGCCGTGCAGATTAACGGCAAGCTTAAAGGTAGAGTCGTTATTTCGCTTGGCGACAGCAACGATGATGTAAAGAAAAAAGTCTTTGCAGATGACGATATTAAAAAGTTTGTAGACGGGAAGAAAATTATAAAAGAGATTTACGTCCCAGGCAGAATTTATAATATTGTTGCAAAATAAAATACATTGGATTATATGTTATGTATTCTGATGAGGGAGGCTGCACAATGAGCTATAACATCTTAAAATGGCGGTAAAAATGAAAACAAATAGCTGATGCAGTCAGATAGTCTCTGCCCTATAGAATTATGAATCCTTGATTAAAGTCATTATTGCAATAAAAAGCAGGTAGCATAATATTTTTGCTTATGCCCTGCTTTTTTATGTGGAAATATTTTGGGTTACCTGTTAGAATTAAATATATGCTGTATAAATTCCCAAAATATTATTAAAAAATATAAATATAAAGGGTTATGTTTGATATAATAGGTACAGACAGCTTCCTTAAGTATTTACTGTTTCTGTACAAGAAGGGATGTTATTATATGAACAACAGTAAAATAAAAAGCTCGATAAAAATATTGCTGTGGGCCGTATTTGCCTTGTACTTATATAATCTTATAAATATTCAACTTATGCGAGGATATACTGTTTCGGAAGTTTTTGAGACTCTGAGGAGCCTTAATTTAACAAATTTTGAAGTGTATGCAAAACATTCCATAAGCATAATTCCCTTAAAGACAATTTATGAATATGTAACAAACAGTTCGAAGAATGGTTACTGGTATGTATTGAACAATATAGGTGGGAAAATATTAATTTTTATGCCTCTTACTTTTATCCTGCCGTTTCTTTTTAAAAAGTTAAGGGATTGCCGGAGGATATTGCTGCTTTCGTTCTGTATAAGTTTGTTCTTTCAGATAATGGCGCTTATTTTAAGGACAGGCCTGTTTGCTACAGATAATATAATATTGAATGTACTCGGTGGATTCTTTGGATATTTATGTTTTCATGCATTTTTGATGTATACGGAAAAAATACTATAATATATATACATCCATATGAATATATTGTTATGGAAGTTCTATATTAGCTGTCAAAGTAATAGCCGCGTGATGCGGCTATTACTGCAGGTTGCAGCCTCCGACTATTTCAACTGACGACGATGATGGGATATTTAAAGGGGGCAAAAATATCTGGCTCTCATGTGCAGGCAGCAATTGCATAAGAGTGCCTGTTATTTTAGCAGGGGATTTAAATGCTGAGGTTGATACTACCACGAACTCGATAGGCAGTCGTACTCCTCCGCCAGATGGTATAGGCAAATCTTCATGCGATATATTAACTACGCTATTAGTAATATTCATGTTAAGTGAAACCCTGTTTCCGTTTTCAAAAGTAGCAGTACAACCGCAGAAATCCGTAAATTGGATTAGAACATCCCCGGGTATAAAGATTCTATCAAGTATCTTTACGGAAGTGTCAGGCGAAGTACCGGTATTCGCAACAGTTATATGATGTATTATTTTATTGTTTTCAGTAACCTTAATTGAACTTTCCCCTTTTAACCTTACAACATTTACAGTATTTGTACAGGTATCTGACGATGAAATAGTGCCGCACGATACTGTGGTTATATTTGTAAAAATATATGCACCGGGCTGCATAAACGAGTCTATCGGAACATCATATTTAAAGTTTATTGATTGACCGGCAATAATGCTGTTTATTTTTCCAAAGATCATGACTGTATTTTTAGATACTGTTGTGATTTCAAACTTTAAATCTACGGGAAGCAATAAGGGGGCAAGAGCAACATTGGCTCCATCGTAGCTGAGTATATCCTGAAATTTAATGTCCTCTAAATTTGAACCTCCCTCGTTTTTTATGGAAACGTTATATTCAAGTACGGCCGAATTATTTTTTATTATCAAACTGGATTTTTTCTCCGCCGTCAATTTATCGGGAATAGGGCATCCAGGCACTTTATATCCGTTCTGACATGCAAATTTTAAAATGTCATGTCCTGCTTTTACTGTAATGGGCTGGGATAATGCCGGATAATCTCCTGCTATGCTTATCCTGTATTCTACATGTGCGCCTCTTTCATATCTTCCGTTGTTTTCTATTTTAAGATATTGAAAACCTGAAGGCGCTTGACCAAAAGTTATATCATCTGGCAGCAGCATAAATGGTATAATATTGAATTTGCCGTAATTTTCGATTTTTTCCTCCACTATTATATTTTCTTTTGAAATATCATGGCATACAGGTATTAATATACTCTCGACGGGGTTTGCATAACCTCCGGATGAGCAATCAGAGAACAGACTGTATGTCCATACAGATATACCGGTTATTATATTAAAGCAAGGGTTATTTACAATGCTTCCATCCATCAGCGACTGACAAGCCGGCTGCATTACTGATATTCCGTTCTGTGACGGGCCGCTGCATAGATTTTTGTAAGGCAGCGTGTATGGTACGCATCTGTCGGCCATAGAATCACTTCCTTTATAAACTTCTCTTTCATTTTATAATATGCAACATATCATATATTTTTTATATTAGTGGATATAAAGAGAGATTATTTTTAGGATACTTTCTTTCAATTAGCTGTGAAAATATTCATAAAAGGGTGTTGACTTAAATACTTTTCAAATAATTATGGATATATTCTAGGGAAAATGCGGGTTTGAAATGATTTTAATAATTTTTATAATAATATTATAAAAATTATTAAAATTATAAAAAATCGTTCAACAACAATGTGTAATTTGCGACATTATTCATCTAATAAATGGGAATATATGTATGCATATATATTCATATATTTAGTTAATTATGTTAAACTGCAAAAAAATAAATTATATTGTCGAATGCTGAACTTATTTTCTATTCTGATGATATCACAATATTACAAAATATATAGGCGAATGGTGATAGAATATGCATTGTAAATTAATGATATTTTATTTATAAAGTTTCAAATCAAATCATAAAAATCTATAAGAGGTGATGGGGATTGAAAGAGACTGAAGTTTTTGCTGTAAAAACATTCCTAAATAGTTATCCTAAAAATAGGTATGCTAATTTTAGGTACATGCTTTTAGAAGATGAAAAGGAAATGAAAAATGCTGATCAGGTAACAAAAGTGAAGTGCTTTGGGGCAGAGATAATCCGGGAGGACTTGGATGGTGATTGCATTTATGCAAGAGAGAGCAATAGGATAGAATGCATTACACCTTATAGATACAAAGCGGTGCAGTTGCTCAAAAAATTATTTGATGGATGCGTATCTCCGATACATTTAATAGATATAGCAGGTCCCATTGTGGATGAGTGGGTATCCGACTTTGATTTGGAACAGGCAAGTGTGCAAAATTATATTTAATACATAGAACAAATCATGGAATATTTCGTCTGTAAATATAGATACTATTTTACGAGGTGACATATTCCATGAAGAAATTCTTTCTTGTACTAAGTATAATCGTACTCATAATTTTACTCTATGTAGGCATTACTAACAAGGTTCAGAAAATAAAATCGGGAGAAGAGAAACGCACTGAAACAGTCGTAATATATATAACCCAAACTCTGGGTTATTTTTTTTGTCCGAAATAAAGTTGATTTGTCCTAAGGCTGTGAGGTTAGAACTTACAAAACTTGAATCTGGCGAATGAGTATTCAAAATAACATAAGCTCAAATTGCGAATTGCCCCTTGCACTTTACGAAGTATTGACTTAAAGTATTATAATATATATTGTAATAATTATTTTTATGGGTGGAATTTATGAAAATACTTGGTACCGGAATTGATATAGTTGAAATCGGCAGGATAGAGGATGCTTCTGAGAGAAACACGACATTTTTGACCAGAATATTTACCACGGTTGAAATAGAATATTTTAAAAGCAAGGGTTTTAACCCGTGCCACACAGCCGGAACATTTGCGGCAAAGGAAGCTGTGTTCAAGGCATTGGGCAAGGGTATCGGCAGCATTAAGTTTAAGGATGTCGAAATTGTGAGGGAGAATAGTGGAAAACCCGTCGTTAATCTATATGGGAATGCGTTAAAATATTCATATTCAGCCGGCGTAAAAAATATATACATTTCTATTTCCCACAGCAGGGATTATGCAGTAGCATATGCTGTATCCGAAGGGGATGATAATGCATGAAGGCGGCTCTGTCTTCCCAGATGAGAAAAATCGATAGCGATGCTGTGAGCATTTATGGCATACCTGGTGTTTTACTTATGGAAAATGCCGCAATAAAATTATGCTCCCATATTGTCGATGTTGAAAAATATAAAAATGAAAAAATATGCATAGTATGCGGGAAAGGGAACAACGGTGGAGATGGCTTCACAGCGGCAAGGCATCTTGCGCTTTCCGGACGCAGTGTGATAATTTATTTGATAGGTGCCGGTAAAGACTTAAAGGGTGATGCTCTCACTAATTATATTATCGATAAGAATATGGGTATAGAAATATACGAAGTTCGATCCATGGATGGCTTGAATTTGCTAAAAAAAGATATAAAAGGCTCGGGAATTGTTGTCGACGGGCTTTTAGGGACAGGTATAAAGGGTGAAGTTAAGGGCCTGTATAAAGATATAATAGATATAATAAATGAGAATGCAAGGTTCGTTGTTTCAATAGATATACCATCGGGCGTGGATGCCGATACCGGCAAAGTATCGGGAGCTGCTGTGCTTGCGGATAGGACCGTGACATTTGCACTTCCGAAAATCGGGCTTTATACATTCCCCGGTGCCGATCATGCCGGAAGAGTTTATATAGAGGACATCTCAATGCCGCATGAATTAATAGAAAGGCAGAATATAAATACCGGAATCCTGACAGAATCGGACATATCAAATGTATTTTTGCCGAGAAAAAGGGATTCGAATAAAGGCACATATGGAAGAGCCCTTATAATAGGGGGCTCGGAGAATATGATGGGTGCTCCGGTTATGAGCATACTATCGGCGCTAAGGTGCGGGGCAGGGCTGGTCGAAGCATGTGTTCCTTCAAGCATACAGCAAAGGGTGGCACCCCTTGCTGTGGAAGCCATTGTAAAAGGGGTAAAAGATGAGGACGGGATAATTTGCAGCAATGCGCTGGATGAAATTTTGGATTCATTAAAGCATGCCTCATCTTATGCAATAGGTCCCGGGCTTACGGCAAGCGAAAGGCTTTTGGATATTTTATCCAATGTCATTGAAGAGGCGGATGTACCGGGAGTAATAGATGCCGATGGGTTAAATGTGCTGTCTTTGGATAAGTCAATATTAAAAGAATCGAAAAGCCAGATTATAATAACGCCTCACCCGGGAGAAATGGCAAGGCTGCTCAAAAGTAGCATTAAGGATATACAGAGTGACAGGATAGGCTGCGCCCGCGAGTTTTCATCGGAGTTTGGAGCAATAACCGTTCTTAAAGGGGCAAATACTGTTATAGCATCACCGAATGGTGAAGTATTTATAAATACCACGGGAAATCCTGGGATGGCAAAGGGCGGTTCAGGCGACATACTCACAGGAATGATAGCTTCATTGCTTGCCCAGGGTATAGAACCTTATGAAGCCTGCAAGGCCGGGGTATTTGTTCATGGCAGGGCCGGGGACATAGCATTGCAGCACAAGGGTGAATATGGAATGAAAGCAAGGGATATTATAGATAGTATACCCGATGCTATTTTATCCATAAACTGCAAAAGCATAGATTAGGCTAATTAACCTTAGCAACTGTAATAATATACTTAAGATAAAAATTTGTACTCTTCAGCAGAGCGAAAGCTAAGATATTTAAATAAAAATCATATTGGATGGGACAACTGAATATATATTAATAGTCAGTTAAAACACCTGCAGGAGGGAATTTCTTTTTGAAAAAACTGATTATTATTTTTATATCGGTTGTGCTTGCTGCGTCGTTCCTATGCTCTTGCAAGAAATCAAAAGATGATGATCTTTCAAGGGTTTATAAGATGATTGCCGACATGAATACGTATTCTGTAAATGCTGAAATAATTGTAAAGGGCAACAGAACAACGGAAAATTATAATGTGAAGCAATATTTCAAGTATCCCGACAGATACAGAATAGAAGTATTGAGTCCTGCAGAGAGGAAGGGCAAGGTAACTGCTTATGACGGGCAGTACCTCTGGATTTACGAGCCTTGGATAAAGCAGATGCATGTAATCGAAAAATATAAAGAGACAGAAGAGAGCGGAATGTTTCCAGGGTATTTTGCAGGAAATTTATTCACATCCGAACAGGCTGATTATGAATATAAGAAATTTGCAAATATCGACTGCATAGCTATAAAGGTAAAAGTACCCGGAGGGAATGCCTACAGGAAATGGCAGATACTATATATAAGCAGAAAAGATATGATACCGTTAAAAATGGAAATACTGGATTCTAAAGGCAATATTGCAGTTACGGTTTATTACAAAAATTTTGTATATAATGATAAAATAGATGATAATATATTCAGCAGGGACAGCGTTGGAAAAGCTTAATATTTAATTTGGCAGATGTACATAGGAGGAGAAAAATGTTCAGGGATTACAGACCACTTTGGGTTGAAATTGATCTTGATAATTTAAAATATAATATCGATGAGATCAAAACGACGATAGGTAAAAATACGGAGTATATATCTGTAGTAAAGGCAAACGGATATGGACATGGGGCTGTGGAAACTGCAAAAATATGCAGGGAGTGCGGCATCAACTGGTTTGCAGTCGCCATGCTTGATGAGGCGATGGAGCTTAGAAATGCTGGTTTTGATTCAAATATACTGATACTTGGCTACACCCCTTCCTCATTGGCGCATGCGGTTGTCGAAAATGGCATAAGCCAGACGTGTTTTTCATATGAATTGGCGGAGAAGTTATCCGAGGCGGCAAGAGATACAGGAAAGACAGCAAAAATCCATATTGCTGTCGATACCGGTATGGGAAGGATAGGTTTTTTGCCTGATGAAAGAAGCGCAAAGATAATAAAAGAGATAAGCAGCCTGCCGAATTTAAAAATAGAAGGGATATTTACGCATTTTGCTTCGGCGGACGAAAGGGATAAGGAATATACATATACCCAATTCAAAAGATTTACCAAGTTTTTGGACATTTTAAAATCGCTTAAAGTAGACTATGGCATGAGGCATGCCGGAAATAGCGCCTGCTTAATGGACCTACCCGATTTTGATCTCGATGCGGTAAGGCCCGGGATAATACAGTATGGAATGTATCCGTCGGATGAAGTTATGAAAGGCAGAATAAAATTAAAGCCTGTTATGTCTGTAAAAGCAAATATTGTACATGTCAAGGAAGTTGAAGCGGGAACATCCATAAGCTATGGTAGGAAATTCAAAGCACAGAGAAGATGTAAAATAGCTACGATTCCCATAGGGTATGCCGACGGCTATACCAGGGTCCTTTTCAATAAGGCGCAGGTTATTGTAAACGGCAAGCTTGCTCCTGTAGTGGGAAATATATGCATGGATCAGTGCATGGTAGACGTTACGGATGCCGGAGATGTGAATATAGGTGATGAGGCTGTCATAATGGGAAAACAAGGGGATATAAATATATCTGCAGAGGATATTGCCTCGCAAATAGGTACGATCAATTATGAAGTTGTCTGCATGTTTAGCAAGAGGGTTCCACGGGTATACATAAGGGATGGGAAAGCAATAAAAGTTAAAAGTTATGTATCTTTAGAGCCTTCTAAATAATATTAAATGAAAAATTGGAAATACTGTTATTATATGCAAACTTGAAACTATATTTGACACTATTGGTGTACATACATTATAAATAAGAAAGAATACATAAGATATTAAATTAGGGGGTAGTTTCGTATGGCTGAATCAAAAAAAATTGAAGTGAACCTCCCGGAAAGCATATTAAGAGAATGCGATGAAATTTTGAATAAAGATAATAAAAATATAAGTGAATTTATTAAGGATGCTGTAATAGTATATATTGAGGAGAGGAAAAGATACAGAATAAGAGAAACAATGAAGAATGGGTACATTGAAATGTCAAAGGTCAATCAGGAGATTGCAGAATTTGGCTTTGCCATGGATCTAAGTGATCTGTGTGAATATGAAGCAAGGCTCGCGGAGTGTGATATTATAGATGACGATGGCGGTAAAAAGAGGAGATATATTCTATGCTGACTTGAGTCCGGTCATCGGATCTGAACAGGGGGGCGTAAGGCCGGTGCTTATCGTCCAAAATGATATAGGCAATAAATATAGCCCGACGGTTATAATAGCGGCGATCACATCACAGATTAATAAGGCAAAGTTGCCCACCCATATTGAAATTAGTTCTGCTGAATACGGACTAAACAAGGATTCAGTCATACTGTTAGAGCAAGTCAGGACAATAGATAAAAGACGGTTGAAAGAAAAAATAGGGCACATAAGCGATGAATTGATGGTTAAAGTGGATTCTGGATTAGGCATAAGCCTTGGTTTAAAAGAAATATAAGGAGAAAACCTCTTCATAAAGGGTTGCCTCAAAATAAATTTCGTATACAATGTATTTATTGTATAGTTTCTTTATTTTGAGACAGCCTTTTTAAAATTTAGTTGTAAATTATCAATCTATGTAATATAATAAACGTGAAAAAATTAATGTGCTAGGGGTGCCTGAAAGGCTGAGAGATGATTTTCATCAACCCTTTAAACCTGATCTGGATAATACCAGCGTAGGAAAGCTTTCGATGTATTTAAGCTGCAGTCCGCGATGGCTGCAGTTTTTTATTTAAAGAAGCCTGACCTATAATACAATTTATAAAAAATCTTTTATAAAAATCGTTCATAAACCTGACAGCACTTTGAGCACAAAAAATGGAGGTTATATTATTGAAAGGGTTTTCATTTATAAAAAACATCAGTGAAATTTTTAGCCATCCTGTATCATTGATAGCACTTATAGGAGTAATAATATTGATATTCGTTCTCCTGCATACCAGAAAGGTAAAGCTGGACACAAAGACTATTGCATATATAGGAGTGGCATTGGCATTATCTACAATACTAAGCCTGATAAAGTTATATCAATTTCCGCAAGGGGGAAGCGTAACGCTTGGAGCAATGGTGCCGATACTTCTTATGGCATTTTTGTATGGCCCTGAGGTTGGTTTTCTTACGGGATTTTTATATGGAATCATAACTCTGATTATCGAGCCATATATACTCCATCCTGTACAGGTGCTTTTTGACTATCCCCTTCCGTTCATGGCTTTAGGAATCGCAGGCTATTTTAAGGATAAAAAGTTGCTGGGAACAATCATTGCGATATTCTTAAGATTTGTATGCCATGTAATATCCGGTGTCGTGTTTTTTGCCCAGTATGCACCAAAAGGAATGTCGCCTCTTATATACTCTATCGGGTATAATGGTTCATACTTAGGCATCGATGCGATAATATGCATAGCGATCATATCCGTGCTGCCTCTTAAACGCATTTATTATATAATAAATAAAAAGAGTTGAGGCTTCGCTAATTAAAAGTTTTTAAAGGAGTTATATGTTTTATTTATTGTGGTTATAATTATAGACAGGCTTATAAGAGGGCTTAATTCTACATCTGCACATCTTACGATGTGCTTTTTTTTATATTATTATATGCGATGCAGTGGTATTATTATATATACAGACATAAAGCAGAGGGTGTATGTATATTATTTGAAGAATAATAAAATATATACTCTAAAACAAGTGAGAGGAAGTTTTGATATGTCCGGTATTCCTGTCGAAAAAAATAAAGATTATGAAATAGATATCGACAACTTAGGTTATGAGGGAGAAGGAGTTGGACAGTTTAATAATTTTAAAATATTTGTACCCGGAGCCTTAATAGGTGAAAGAGTGGAAATAAAAATTGTCAAAGTAAGCAAGAACTTTGCATTCGGTAAGCTTATAAGGGTTATTAAAGCATCGGCAGACAGGATTGAACCTTTATGCTCATTGAAAAGGTGCGGCGGGTGCCAGCTTTTACATCTTGCATATGATGCACAGTTAAGGTATAAGAAGCACAGGGTGCAGGAATGCATTGAGAGAATAGGAAGACTTGACCCATCGCTGGTGCATGACACTATCGGAATGAAAAACCCGTATAGATATCGAAATAAAGCCCAGTTTCCTGTGGAAATGAAAAATGGGAATATTGTTATAGGTTTTTTTGCCCCACGGTCCCATGAAGTCATCGATACGCCGTCATGCCTTATACAGGATGATATGAGCAATCAGGTCATAAAAGTGGTTAAAGACTGGGCACAGCATAACAGCATATCCGTATATGATGAAAGGGATAGAATCGGAATCTTAAGACATGTCATGGTAAGAAAAGCATTTAAAACTGGAGAAATGATGGTCGTCATAGTTACTAACGGCTGCGAAATGCCGTTTAAGGACGAACTTATTGAAAGACTGCGTACTAAAATTCCTGCCGTTAAAAGCATTATACAAAATATAAACAGAGAAGCTACAAATGTCGTTCTAGGCAGGGATAACAAGACTCTGTTCGGAAGCGACAGGATAGTCGACTATATCGGCAATTTAAAATTCCAAATATCTCCTTTATCTTTTTTCCAGGTTAATCCCTATCAGACAGAGGCGCTCTATAATAAAGTAATCGAATATGCTGATCTTAGAGGGAATGAGACAGTTATAGATGCATACTGCGGTACGGGAACAATATCCCTATTTGTCGCCCAAAAAGCTAAAAAGGTATATGGAGTGGAAGTGGTTGAGGCGGCTATAGCTGATGCAAAAAAAAATGCTGCGGAAAACGGCATATGCAATGCGCAGTTTATAGCGGGAAAATCCGAAACTGTCATACCGGAGCTATATAAACAAGGAATGAAGGCGGATGTAATCATCGTCGATCCCCCAAGGAAAGGCTGCGAATTGGGACTGCTAACTACGATTGCGTCTATGAAACCCGAAAAACTCATCTACGTATCCTGTGATCCGGGTACCCTTGCAAGGGATTTGAGGTATCTAAGCCAGAATGGCTTTGAAGTTAGGGACATCCAGCCATTTGACATGTTCGCTCAGACAGCACACGTTGAGACGGTAGTATTGATGTCACGGGTTGAGAAGTAAGTGTGCGAAAAGCCCAGGAATACTGGCGCTTCCGGGGTTTGCGGGCAAAAATCCAACGCGCCGAAATCGTCAAAATATCGCTTCGTGGGAACAAGTCCAGAGGGCGGATTTCGGGCGCGAGTGAACGATATTGATGTTGGCGGTTCGCGTGTGTACAGGATAGATGTTTCGGGGATTTAGGGGTTGGTGTGTGAACGGGATTGATGTTTTTTGAATTTGGCGGGGTTGTGTGAATGGGATAGATGTTAAGATAAAATAATCAAGGAATATGGAAAATATTATGGCAGATTTTTTGATTTCAGCGACCGTGAGAATGTTGAATCATAACATCCGCTTCCGACCTCGGCAGTGTTCCGGCTGACCTCGGACGTTTTCAGCCTGATATTTTACAACAACCCACAGGAAGCCGTGTTCAAGGCTCTGGGCGTGGAATAAGGAGGGAATGAAAATGAATTACGATATGAATTGGATAAGCGATAGTGGTATCTATAACACGCCCGTCAAAGATGGGCGTGTTTGGAGTTGCTCATTCATTATTCATCAAGGTAAACTTGTGTTGATTTCATGCCAACTGTCCATAAATGGAGAAAAAATAGGACCAGCTGGCAGCACTGTTACAAGCGAAATTGTTTCTTCGTTTCATAACTGTTGGGTTAGGTTATGCGGTTGCAACGCTCAATACTATGTGCTTTCGAGGCAAACCAATAACAATGAGTTTGAGATACAGTTTTTATATCGACACTATGGAGACTCCCAAAATGATGATATTACAAAAATAACGATTGACAAAGTTATGATAGCTTCGCCTACAATTAACCGGTTTTACATAGATAGCGCCAATCTTTCGGAGTTAAAGAAATCACCGTCGAAAGGCATAAATCATACTTATAAATTATTGAAAAAAAACTTCACATTGGATATGCCTATTGTCAATGGGATAAAGAAGATCAATTTCGATTTTGCTCTAAAGGCTGAGTCTTTGGAGAGCGGATTTTTGGTGGACGGCATTTCGAGTTCAATTGATGTAAAAGTCCTGTTTTGCTTTTACTGTAACAATAATGAGAATTTCTCTTTTGAAGAGATACAGCGTCTGACCATGATCGCTCATGATTTTCTATCTTTCATCTGTTTTGAAGAGGTTGATGCACTTACTGGAATTGAACTCTTAACCGTTGGTTGCAACGGTTTGTCAGAGTGCCACAGATTATATATTCCAGAAGCAAAATCGTTTCCCAACAGAGAACGTCCGATAATCAATTATTCGGATCTGAAACTTAACGGTATGAAAGCTGTAATACAGGAATTGCTCAATGGGAGCATTGATACGCGACTAATGTTTCCTATCTGCAAGGGAATGATTTACAATGTCGACATTTTAAGATATTGTGCAGCCATTGAGCATGAAGTGGGACAAAATAGCAAATACGAAAAAACTGCTAAAAAAATTCGTAAAGGAATAGGTCATGACAACATCAATGCACAACTAAGTGAACTTAAAAAATCTGTCAAGAGTGAATACCGCGATGATTTTAACTCTGCTGTGATGGTTTTCCAGAAGTTTGATGGAAGACTGGCAAGTAAACTTATGTTTGCTCATGAACAGATTCTCGCCCTCTATGATGAGAAAATACAAAAGGATAGCTGGCTTTATGTTACCAACGAAAGGGTCATTACCCGAATCAAGAATCTTCGGAATGGCTTGGCTCATGGGCTACGTGAAGAAAGATATCGGAGTTGGCAATCACGAGATGCCGATTTTCTGCAGGCTATGCTTTATATGTTGATTCTTTCGAGGCTCAAAGTTTCAAAGCCCGTCATCAGGAAAGTTTGCATAAAGGCCTTCGGCCTTTTAGAAGATCTAATGCACAAAAAAAGCCCTGATAGTGATCCGTAATATGTTCGAGCCAACAAAAAGTTCTTCGGAATGTCCCCGGTTATCAGCATTTATTGGTATAGAATTGAATGAGCAAGGCATTCTGCTTAACGCAGAGCGCCTTTTTCATCTTCAAGTTTATTCCTCCACATCCACCGTCACGCCGGACTTGAACTCCACGGTGAATTTATCCGCGGCAACTTGCTTGCCGCTGTAGACGGTGACTTTTTCAATAAGCCGGCGGACAAGGGACTCATCGTATTCCGTAATTTCTGTGGATTGTTCCCGCAGGAAAGCGCCCATGTCGGCGATACGTTTTTTGACTTCGTCGCGGTTGGCGCTTTCCATCAGGGCCTTCTGCTTTTCGTCGCGCAGGTGGTAAATCTCGTTGCCCACCTTCTCATAATCCGCGTTGGACGCAGCCAGCTTCAAAAGTTCCGCCTGCAGGTCCTTCAGACGCCGGTCGATGTCGGCGAGCGCCTGGTCGTTCCCGTGGCTGAGGACGGTTTCAATGTTTTTCTTCAAAACGTCGAGGAAATCGTCCTTGTCGCAGAGCGTTCGGTTGATGGCTTTGACCAGTACCTGCTCAAGCCGGCTCTCCGGCACGGTGCGGGCGTCGCAGTACAGGCCGGTGTTCTCCAGCCGGCTGATGCACCGCCAGACAATCGACTTCTTGCCCCGGTTGTACCAGTGAATTCTGCGGTAAAACTCCCCGCAGCCGCCGCAGCAGACGATGTTCGACAGGCAGTGACAGCTGCTGAACACCCGCTTTTTCCCGTTCGGGCTTTTATGAACCACCCGTCGGCGCACCAGCTCCTCCTGTGCCTGCATGAAAATCTCATGCGGAATAATGGATTCGTGGCTGTTTTCCACGTAATATTGCGGGACGATGCCTTGGTTTTTGACTCGTGTTTTCGTGAGGAAATCCGTGGTGTAGGTTTTCTGCAGAAGGGCGTCGCCGATGTACTTCTCGTTTCGCAGAATCTGGCTGATGTTGCTGGTGTGCCAATGCGCATTGCCCGCGCCGTTTAAGATTCCGTCCGCTTCCAGACTGCGGACGATTTTGAGCATGCTGGCGCCTTCGAGGTATTCGCGGTAAATGCGCCGAACGATTTTCGCCTCCTCCGGAACGACCACCAGATGCTTGTTTTCGTCCTTGGTATAGCCAAGGAAGCGGGTGCAGTTGACCTGAATTTGTCCCTGCTGGTAGCGGTACTGCAGGCCCAGCTTCACGTTCTGAGAAAGGCTTTGGCTTTCCTGCTGAGCGAGGGACGCCATAATCGTTAAGAGCACTTCGCCCTTGGAATCCATCGTGTTAATATTTTCCTTCTCGAAATATACGGGAATATTTTTTTCCTTCAGCTGACGGATGTATTTCAGGCAGTCCAGCGTGTTGCGGGCAAACCGGCTGATGGATTTGGTGACAATCATGTCGATGCTGCCCGCCATGCACGCATCAATCATGCGGTTAAACTCGTCGCGCTTCTTGGTATTGGTGCCGCTGATTCCGTCGTCCGCGAAAACGCCCGCCAGCGTCCAGTCCGGGTGGCCGTTAATGTAGGCGGTGTAATGGTCAATCTGCGTTTCATAGCTGGTGGCCTGCTCCTCCGTATCGGTGGAAACCCGGCAGTAAGCGGCAACCCGCAGCCTCGGCTTCTCCTCGCCAGGTTCGGCGCGCCTGTGCTTTCTCGCCGGGATGACCGTGATGTTTTTACTGACTTCCATCTGTTCTTACCTCCGTTTCTATCAGGCTGTAGGTGTATTCCGCCTGCTCAAACGGGTCGTCGAATTTCTCCGTTCCCTCGCGCATGCGAAAAAATGTGGGAAAGACCGCTTTTTCCGGTTCTTTTGGTTTCTGAATACGACCCAGCTTTTCCACCCGCCGGGCGCGCTCCGCTTCTGCGGACGCGAAAGTTTCCGCGTCAATGATGGCTGGATAAAACCCGTCGCCAAGGTAGCGGGCGTTTGTGAGCATTCTGCCGATTCCGGCGTGGAAACTTTTAATTCCTGCTTTGCCTGCGGCGGCATGCATGGAATCACCGGACAGATAGGCGTCAAACAGCGTCCGCACCCGGCCGGCGGCATCTTCGTCAATCACGGCCCGCCCGTTTTCAATCCGGTAGCCGTAGGGAATATGGCTCATTCAAATCACCAGCCTTTCTTTCAGCGTTACGCCGCATTTCATTTCAAAGCCGATTTTCTCGCGCTCATACACGTGAATCCGCTCCACAAAACGGGAGAACAGTTCTCCGTCAAACTCCCGCAACATTTTTGCCTTCGTACAGTACTGCAGAAGCTCGCTGACCTCCGTCAGATATTGACTGTCACAGTTCAAAAGACGGGAAATGGAATCCTTTTGATGCTGAATCCGCTCGGCTTCCCGAAGCAGCTCGTTATTGCTCTTCTTGTAGACGGCGGGTTCCAGATACCCTTTGCTCAACAGGCTGACCAGCATTTCCTGCTGACGCCGGTTTTCCTCCAGACTTTTTTCGAGCTTTCCGATACGCTCCATGCCGTCATCGGCGTTCACCCCGCGCAGACTGAACAGCAGGGGCTTGAGAACGGCCTGATTGGCGAAAATGAGCTTGTTCATCATCGTGACAAAGGCGCATTCGAGGGCAGACTGAGGGATGTATTTCACCGGGCATTTTTTAATGTCCTGGATATGGGTACCGCAGCACCATGCGATTTTGTGCCGCCCGTATGCGTGAGTACGGCGCTTAAACGTGCCGCCGCAGTGGCCACAGACAATTTTCCCCGAAAACGGGTACCGGTTCAGATACTTTGTCTGCTTCGGGTGTATGCCCTTTTCTCTGCGGTGCTGTGCAATAACGGCCTGCACGGCTTCAAAGTCCTCTCGGCTGACAATCGGTTCGTGATGGCCCCGAAGCAGATATTTCTCTTTTTCTCCGTCGTTGCGGCGGTGGTTGAAATTCGAGTCGGTATAGGTTTTCTGAAAAACAGCGTCGCCGATATATTTCTCGTTGACCACCATTCCGCGAATACTCGCGGCTTTCCAGAGCCCGCCCATTTTGGCGGGAATGCGCTGTCGGTTCAGTTCTTCGGCTATTTTGGGCATTCCCTTTCCGGTCAGCATTTCCGAAAAGATAAAGCGAACGACTTTCGCCTCCCGTTCGTTTATGACCAGCATTCCGTCGACGGCATCGTAGCCGTAGGGCGGGCAGGTGATTTTATAGGTGCCGTTTTGGAACCGGCGCTGAATCGACCATTTATTGTTCTGAGAGATGGAGGCCGACTCCTCCGCGGCAAGGCCGCTCAGGATGGACAGCATGAATTCGCTTTCCATGGTGCCGGTGTCCAAATTTTCCTTCTCAAAACAGATAAAAATGCCGCGTTTCTGCAGCTTGCGCACCAGTTCCAGACAGTCGGCGGTGTTTCTCGCAAACCGGCTGATGGACTTGGTGACAATATAATCAATCCGCCCTTCCTCGCAGTCGGCGATCATCCGGAGCAGTTCCGGACGCTTTTCCTTCTTGGTGCCGGTGATGCCTTCGTCGGAATACACGCCGGCAAACGTCCACGCGGGATTGGCCTTGATGTATGACTCATAGTGCCGAATCTGCGTTTCCAGGCTTTCCTTCTGCTCGTCGCTGTCGGTGGAAACCCGGCAGTAGGCCGCGACACGCAGTTTCGGCTTTTCATTTTCCCCAATCGGGTTGACAGCGCGGGAATCTATTTTCGTGACCTTTTTCACATCTTCACCCCCTCGGTCAGTGTGTCATGTTACCTCCGACGGACTGTGATAGCAACGAATTCATGGCATAATCTCCGCCAGCGCGGGAGAGAAAGATTCGCGGTTTAAGGCGGTGATCCTGTCGAATTCGGACAATGAAATCAGCCCTCGGCCGCGCATGGATTCGAGTATTTTCTGCGCCCTTGCATAATCTACTTCGCGTTGCAATTGTTCCTGTGAAACTGATTCCTTTTCATAATTGATTTCTGGTATCACGTCAGTAATAGCAGCCATATACTCTTGCCTCCCATCCGAGGAATTCCCTCAATGACCCATCTGGACAAAAAGACTGAGTTTGGCCGAGAACTTAGACAAAAACAGCCCCTCACCATCCGAAAGTGGACAGCGAGGGGCTGACTGGCGGAAATATTCACTTTTCTTCGCTAATTCCTGTAAACGCGGAATTTCTTGCCACAGTTTGCCGCAGTGCGGGAATTTAATAATAATAAACTACCTTTCGCTTCACCTTGTCAAGATGGCTGTTCCACCTGGCATTGCGGCATTTGTCACAGCAAAAGCGTTTTTTCTTCTGCTTTTCTATCAACTGAATAAGTCCACAGTTCTCACGATAGGGTGTCGCGTCTGTACATGCCGGGTCAGATTTGACAGAGAAATTGTTGCTGCGGCAGAAGACTTTGCCATTTCAATGTGACCTTTGCTCTGTGAGTTTTGTGTTATAAAATATCTTCTCAAGCGCTCAATCCTTTTCGTCAGCATAAAGCTGTCCGCACCCGGCGCCGATGTCAGAACCGAATTGCATTCTGGCAGCCACGCTGATACGGTAGGAATGCAAAATGTCACTGAAGTTTTTAATGGCTTCGTTATTTGAAGTGGTAAACTTTCGCGCCGTCTTATCTGTCGCGTTATATGGGATAAGATCAACATGATATAAATAGGACAGCGCTCCCCGGCTCAAAATAAGGTGCGCTAACGCTTTCGCATGCTCCGCCGAGTCATTTACTCCACCCAGCATAATATAAGCCAAAAACAATCGCCTTTTGGTATTGGCGACATGCGCATCCAACACATCCATTACTTTATGGAGCGGGTAAAATCGATTGATAGGCATCAACTCCGAACGTTGTTTTTCAAAAGGCGAGTGCAGCGAAAATGCTAAATTTACCTGCGGAAAATCGCGGGTCAGCCGTTTGATCCCAGGTATCATTCCAATCGTCGATATGGTAATGCGTCGCTGGCTTAATCCGAACAACGATGGGTTTGTCAAGATTTTTAATGCGTCAAATAAATGGGGATTAGCAAACGGCTCACCCATTCCCATAAAAGAAACACTATTGATTTTATGCCCTGCGAGATAAAAATACAGAATTTGATCTGTTATTTCGTCGGCGGTCATATTCCGTTTGTGTCCGATAGCTCCGGTTGCACAAAACTTGCAGCCAAACCCACAGCCGCATTGGGATGAGATGCAAAAAGATTCCCACCCTTTTTTGTAATGCAGGTTTACCGTTTCGACGCAGTTCCCATCCTTTAATTGAAACAGCACTTTGTCCGCCTGGCCCGATGCCTTGTGTGCAACTGGGACAAGGCCGCAGACAGAGGATCCAAAAGTTTCTGCCAAATTTGCTCTTAGTCTTTCCGGCAGCATGTACATAACATTAAAATCAGGAATACGCTGTGCAAAAATCATTGTTATCAATTGCTCATAGCGATAATCCGGAAAATTCATTTCCGATATATATCGCTTCATAACATCATATTTTGAATGAATCATGTAGGCTTTTCTCCTCTTGAATAATAAAATCATCAAGAAGCAAAGCCAGCATGAGCGGCGGTCAGTTTATACTACTCCATGCAAAGACCGCCAGCACAATCTGGCTTTGCATGGAGTTTGTCATGGGTGACGGCTATTTTACAGTTATTCATTGTTTTATCCGTCCTTTTATCTATAACTCAATGGTTTTTGTCGCGATGTTTTCACAGAAGGCGCTGTCGTGCTCCACGAACAGAATGGTTGGCTTGTATTCGAGCAGCAGGTTCTCTATCTGCATGCGGGAAAGGACGTCAACGTAGTTGAGCGGTTCATCCCAGATATACAGATGTGCCTGCTCACACAGGCTTTTGGCAAGCAGAACCTTCTTTTTCTGTCCTTCGCTGAATTCGTCCAGTCTCTTTTCAAACTGCTCCCGAGGAAAATCGAATTTCCGCAGGATGGCTTTGAAAAGGCTTTCGTCAAGAAGATTACGCTCGATATATTCGCTTAGCGGTCCGTTCAGCCCTGCCGTGCTTTGGGGAACGTAGGAAATTTTCAATCGCTCGCTTTTTCTTAGACTGCCTTGATAGGGAATATTTTCACCGCATATCAGCTTCAGAATGCTGGATTTCCCGGAACCGTTTTTCCCTTGCAAGGCGACCCGGTCTCCCTGCTCTATGGTGAAGCTGATATTTGAGCAGACGGGGTGGCTGCCATAGACAATAGAAACATCGGAAAGTTCAAGCAACCGGCTGGTGTGGTATGGAAGCGAAGAAAGCTTCAGGTTTTCAGCGGTTTCCAAGTTTTTGAGAAGCTTGGATTTCTCATGAACCAAATCCTGCTGACGGTTTTCGATGCTTTTAGAGCGCTTCATCATTTTCGCCGCTTTATGACCGACATAGCCTTTGTCCAGCTTGCTTCCCGAATTGGTTGAGCCGTTTTTGCTTTTTTCAACCCGGTCAGACCAGCCGGAAATCTTTTGTGCGGCTGCTGTTAAACGGCTGATTTCTTTTTTGTGTTTCTCGTTTTCCGCCAGTTCGAAGCTGTCCTGCATTTCTTTATTTTTCCACCATGAGGAGAAGTTTCCTTTCTGGATCTCGATGTTTGTTTTATTGATTACAAGAATGTGGTCTATGCAGTTGTCAAGAAATACCCGGTCATGGGAAACCAGAATAAATCCATGTTTTCGCTTCAGATAATCGCTCAAGGTTTTTCTGCCCAAAGTGTCAAGATGGTTCGTTGGCTCATCAATCAGCAAAAAACTGTTCTCTTTCAGAAACAAAGCGGCAAGCAGGGCTTTTGTCTGCTCGCCTTTCGAAAGGGTGGAATAGGAACGATAAAGAAGATCATCAGACACATTTAACAGGGACAGTTCACGCGCAATTTCCCAGTCCTGCGCATTTGGGCTGATTTCATGAATAACATCGATGACAAAAGAGTCAGCGTCCGGCACATTATAGGGAAAATACTCAAACGAAACATTGCTTGAAATGGTGCCGCGGTATTCATATTTTCCCATAAGAAGCTTTAAAAACGTGGTTTTTCCCCGGCCGTTTCGCCCGGTAAATCCAAGCTTCCAATCTGTATCAATCTGAAAACTTACGTTTTCAAAAATGTTGTGAAAACTTCCTTCATAGGAAAAGGTTAAATTCGAAATATTTATAAGTGACATCAGTCAAAACCTCCGCAATAAAAATATGGGATGCAAGAAAGTTACTTCCTGCATCCCATATCTATAGCGAAGTCAAAGCCGCATAAACGCGGCAAAACAAGGCTCATATGAGTGAATCGGCATTAAACTTTCTTGCAAACGCATAGCAAAAACATCGGCATAGAGTGTATACCCGAAGATTCATGCCATGCAAAAAATAATTAGCAAGAAAATTTAATCACCTTTCCACCTCAAATCCAAAATAATATTATATTTTATAATATACCAATATGGAGATAAAGTCAATAGTTTGCGTTGGATTTCCTTGTGGCAATCACGGCAGACCACCATCGTTTTGCGGTTTCAGGTTATCAGGTATTTCTCCCACGGAGCTTTTCCCTTCAAGTCTTTGACCTTTTTCACATGGTGGATTTCGTAATATGCCGCTTGGGTTGCGCCGCACAACTCGCAGACCTTCGCTTTTAACCCGTCCTCAAAGGGGTTGCGCCTGTGACTGTAAATCACCGCATCGTTACGAATGTTGTCACTAAACACGTTATGCCCTTTACATTCAGAGTATTTTGCAAAGTAGAGCCGTTTCTCACCATTTGCCGTTTGATACGGTACACACCATTTGCCGCGCCCATCTTGGCGCGAATGAATGATTTGGGCGATGGTGCTTTTCCGTTTCGCCGCAAGGGTTTTCAGGCAACTATACTCCATAAGGTAAGCGAAGTAATTCAGTTTGTTAAAATTGCTTGCCAAACGGTAATAGTTGCAGATTCCCCGCAGCTCCGCGTTGTAGCTTGAAACAATCTCATATTCCGTGATTTGCAGCAGGCTCGGACGATGGACAAAGCGATATTCACCGTTAATCTGTTTCACCACGCCTTTATCCAGCAGAAAACGCTCAATTTTGTCCTTGAACGGGACGGCGAGTTCCACCTTGTTGCTAAGTGTTCTTTTGGTGTAACCGTTCCCGCCCTGCTTGATTTGACCGTTGCGCCTTACACAAACGTCATAGCCCAGAAACCGTGCTTTATCCTGACTGTGGGTAATGAGCGTTTTTTCTTCGCTTAGTTCCATTTTCAGCGTATCACCGATAAAGGATTTCAGTTCCGATTTTATCCACTCACAGTCCGGCCTGCTTCTGATAACCCCGATGAGAAAATCGTCGGCGTAGCGCACATACTTGATTTTCTTATCCTCTTGGAGTTTGCTTGGGGTAGAAAGCTGTTGCTTTCTGGTTTCATGCAGTTCTGCAAGTAACGCCGCCTTTTGGGTTTCGTCAGCCGTTTCCAGCTTCCGTTTTAAGCGAACGGCTTTGCTCCGCAGTCGAGAATATTCCGGCGTTCTCTTGCCTCGCGGCAAGGGATGGTCAAATTTTTGCCTTAACTGTTCGACAAACATATCCAACTCGTGCAGGTAGATGTTGGCGAGTATAGGTGATACAATGCCGCCTTGCGGTGTGCCGCTGTAGGTGCTGTTGTACCGCCAGTTCTCCATATAGCCCGCGCTCAGGAATTTGCGGATGAGCTGGACGAAGCGTGCGTCCTTGATCTTCTTTCCTATCAGGTCTGCAAGGACATTGTGATTGATGTTGTCGAAACAGCCTTTGATATCGCCCTCAACAAACCATTTCACCCCGTTAAATCCTTTTGTTATCATGCCAAGTGCGGTATGGCAACTCCGTTTCGGTCTGAACCCGTGAGAAGTGTCACAGAATACTGGTTCATAGATGGCTTCCAGTATCATCCTGATTGCTTCTTGCACAAGTTTATCCGTGAATGTCGGCAGTCCCAGTGGACGCATTTTGCCATTCTGTTTTTTTATATACGCCCTGCGCACAGGCCTTGGGGTATAGGTTCCGTCGGTTAGACTTTTGATGATGAGCGACACTTTTTCCTCACTGAACCCGTCTGCCGTGTCGTTATCCACACCGCGCGTCGCCGCGCCATTGTTGGCATACAGGTTTTTATACGCAAGGAAGTAAAGGTCCGGTCTTTGCAGATAACGGTAAACCCGTGTAAAAATCTCGTCCTTGTTGCGGTTTGAGTTTTGGTTCATCCTCTCCAAAATCGCTACTGTTGGTTGCATGAGGTTTTCCTCCCTAATCAATGTTGATTTTGGCGCGTAACAACTGCTTCCCTTCGCCATGTAAGAGGCGTTACCCCTCTCTGACTACTATGGAAGCTCCGTACCCGTGCGGAATATTCAAGCCCTGCGGCTATAGCCGTTTCCGGCATTTCCGTTTAGGGTATCCCCAGTTAGCAATGCCAATAGGTGCGCGGATTGTCGGATATGCTTTCGTTTCTTTACCACTGGTTCTCCAGCAGGTCGCGTAAATTAACTGATAACCAATCGCGCGAAATTTGTACGCGATTGTATTCACGCCGGGGGTTACAGGCAAATTTCTCCCGCCCCAGTCCTTAATGGGAACTCGAAACTCACATTCAACAATTCAGTTCTATCCTCATATCCGCTTGTCATTGCGGTTCAGTCGCACTCGATTGCCTTTAGGCGACTTGCCGCTTTCCTGCCGTGCTCTGTTCCCGTATCAGCTTTCGCCTTTCGGTTAGGCAGGTTGACTATGGCGTTATCTTGCCATGCAGTACCTTACGCTGCTGTTGACATTGACCTATCTGGGCGCACAATCTCAAAACTGATGTGCGTATCGTTGCCGGAGCCTTGAGAACCGCTGCCGCAGTGCCAGCCGTGCATATTCCACGGCAGGGTCTGGTAGGTGGCGATCGTGCCGTCCGCCAGTTTGCCGATGAAGGCGTGAACACAGACCTGTCTCCCGCCCGGCTTGTCGGTGTTCCAGTGGTTGTTGTATTGGTTCTTGCCCAGCAGACCGTCGTCCGGACCCACATAGCGCTTGAGATTGGGATTGTTTGCCCCGGTGGAATGCACCATGATGCCCCGGGGCGTGATGGTTTTGCCCGCCTTGCAGCAGGCGTTGTTGGTCAGAAGCAGTTTGTGCAGATTCATATTATTTGTCCTGCTTGTCAAACTGGCTGGTGACCAGCGTCATTTCAGAGCCGAGTACCTTGAAACTTTGGTTGATGTCCGAGAGTGCCTTTTTGAACTCCTTTTCGCCCTCCACACCGATTTTCAGTCCGAAATCGTCTGCCATACATGCTCACCTCCTCAAAAATGGCATGAAAAAGGAGCAGCCCGAAGGTTGCTCTTGAAAAGAATATTGATTTAAAATGGTTTTAATGGCGAACTAAACTTTCTTGTTATAATAAAGTTTAAGCACAATTTTTACTATAACAGTAAAAAGCGTAACCGCAAGTAAGGTAAAAAACACAGTCTGATTGAAATAGTTGAAAACTAACATTGCCAAAGCAAAAAACAGAATAGATATATTTATGCCCGTGCCACCAATTTGGGCATTAATATGTTTTCGCCTCTCGTCATTTTCTTCAATGTATAGTTTTTTAAGTTTATCTTCGCTTTTTAATGCACCGTTATATTTACCCATGAAAAAAATCACAACAGCCTCTATACCTACCCCAAAACCGAGAGTGAATGCTGTGGCCGAATCATCTAAACCGATAATCATTGCAACAGCGATCAGTATCAAGACTATAGCGCAATAGATTCCTGCAAAGATAAGGCGTTTGTGTACTTTTTGTTTAAAGTTTTCCATCATAGTTCCTCCACATCTGAAAAATCGAATATTTCCTCAATTGTTGTATCAAAATACTTCGCAATCTTGTAGGCTAAAACAAGCGATGCAGTGTATTTTCCAACCTCAATTGATGTGATTGTTTGTCTTGTAACACTTACAGCTGTCGCAAGCTCTTCTTGGGATATCTTTCTTTTCTTTCTCAACTCTGCAATTTTTGTTTTCAAACTGACACCTCCGTATTGCAAAGTTAACTTTGCAAAACTAGTATAGCTCGCTTTGCGCCAAATGTCAGGCATGCTTTGCAAAAAATATATGAAAACCTTTAAATACCAAGCGGGATGATATCATCAATTGTCCGGGTTTTCTTCGGTTTCTCAATACCGATAAACTGCTTGTGACAGGCCCATAAATCCAGGAACAGGTCGATGGGCATCAGCCAGAATTCCTCCGCGCCCATGCCCATTTGCACTGTTCCGTAGTAGAAAAGCCGGGTAAACAGTTCCTCCGTGTTCACCCGACTTCCGCGTTTTTTGAGGAGATTTCCTCCTCACTCTCCACATTCCGCGCCGTACCCTTGAACATCGCTTCGGTGATGGCGTTCTTGTATGCCGCCAGATCCAGCGGCGAGGTCAACAGTTCCACGTCTTCCTCGGTCAGCAGATCCTGCGGCGCGTCCTTGTTTTTGAGGTTGTGGATCAAAATGGACTGATTCGCCAGCAGGGTAATCAGCCAGATGATCTCATCCAGCGCCATCTCGAAATTCTCGGACTTCATCAGCTTTTCGCCGAGGTTCTCCAGCCCGCCGCAGCGGCGCGCGATTTCCTTGGTGGCGCGGGTGGTGAGAATCAGATCATAGTCTTTTCCACCAATTTTAATCACAGCACTTCGTTCGTTTCCCATGCGTCAGCCCCCCTCATTCGCCGGACGTCGCTTCTGTGTAGGTGGGTTCATACACCTGCCCGAACCAGCCGGAGATGGTTTCAGTTGTCACACCGGAAGCGCCCTCGGAAACCTCCGCCTTCCACGGATGCGTTCCCTTGGTGTCCGGCTTGTTGCGGCGCATGACCGTGCCCTCGATGCTGGGTGTTTGAAAGGTGATGGAATCGCCTTTGGTCTGCAGGTTGGCGGACGGGATGCCGAAAATGACGCGGTACAACCAGAAATAGCGGTACTTGCCGTTTGCACGCAGGGCGCGGAAGCCGACGGCCACCGGCAGGGCGATGTTCTCGCCGGCGGAAATCAGAACCCCGTTGTCGTCCGACAAAGCGCCGGTGAGATTCTGCGCGGCCGTGATGCCGATATCGTCCACGCCCAGCGTCAGCTTGCCGGACTTGAAGTCCTTCACCACCTCCGACGCGCCGTCATCCGCGTACAGCGTCGCTTCGGCAAGCTCCACGGACAATTCCGCCGAGATGGCCTTTGCGAGAATTTCCGGGGTGCCGTAGGTTTCCTCGCCGTCCTCGGCTTCGGTGATTTTTGCGTAATAGAGCTTATCCAGCCCGATGGTTGCCATAAATTATTCCTCCGTTTCATAAGACTGCGCCGCATCAATGGCGTAGTGGTGGTAGCCGGTATCGTCCTCGTGCCCGACATAGGTGCGTCCGGTGACGGTGAAGCCGGCGTTCAAAAGCGCCTGCGTAATCAGCCGCTTGCGCTGCAGGTAGTTGCCCTTGGAAAAGAGCGAAATCCGCACTTCGGACACATCCATCAGCGGCGCGTTGTCGCCAAAGAGGGCGAAATCGTCCGTCAGCGGCGTCAGCACCAGATATTCGTCGGGCGGGACGCCTGAAAAAACGCCCGTCTCCACCGGGAGAATGGGCGTAAGAATCGTATTGAGTTCCGAAAGCACGCTCATATCCGCCGCACCTCCTCATCCAGCTTTGCCTCCATGGTTTCAATGCAGGCCTTGCGGCTCTGGGTTTTCGCCGGCTTGAGAAAGGGCTTGGGTGGCTGTCCGGATTTTCCGTACTCCAGAATATTGGCGATTTTCGCATTGGAATCCCCGCCACCCGGGCTTCGGGCGTCGGAGCGCGGCTCGGCAAAGCCGACCTTGATGTCCCAGCCGGAGCCGTCCCGCTTAGGCTTAGCGGGCGAAAGCCCCAGCGCGCTTTCCAGTTCGCCGGTGGAGCGGCTGGGGACTTTCGTGCCTTTCCCGACGACGGCGGAGAGGTTGGATTTTACCCGCTCCAGCACCACCTGCCCGCCGGCCTCCAGCACACGTGGCAGAATTTCGTCCGTCTTTTCATTCAGCCGGGAAACTTTCAAAAGAAAGTCCTCCGGCATTCTGATTTCTGCTTTTGCCACTTCGTCCTCACAAACTCCTTTCCGCTACATCCGCCTGTCGTCGGATATCCGCTCCAATCCGTTGCTCGTCCTCTCCCCACAAAGTCTGCGACTTTGCGGGGTCCCCCTTATTCGCTCCCTTCCACCAGTTCGCACAGGCATTCGACATACATTCCGCGCCCGCGCACATTCTCCGCGCTGGTGATGCGGTAGCGCTTTTCCTCGCATACGATGAAATGAGACGAACTGACCTCGACGCCGGGGATTTTGCGGAATCGAAACAGCACGGACGCTTCGGAAAAGACCGCCATATTCGCCCAGCGCTCCGAGCCGTTGCGGTCCTCCTTGTAGGCGCGCACCGAGGCAAGAACCGTGTCGCCCTGCGTGACAAATCCGTCCGCGTCCTTGACCGGCGCGTTGGAGATGATGTCGATGAAGCGGTTCATTTTTCCAAAAGACAATACAAGCCCTCCTTATCTGCGATGTTTTATGCGGTTTTGCGAAGCAAAATTTCGGCAAGCGTTTACGCCGAAAAGCATAAAACTCGCCCGCCTTGCGAGCAAGGCGCTTTACACCTTCCAATCCCGGTCAAGCCGCAGCAGCAAATTGACCGTTTCCCAGACCTGCCTGCCCGCGCTGACGGTGTCCGCGAAAAAGCCTCCCGTGGAACCGTCGCGGCTCTCATAAAAATGGCTTGCCAGCATGATGACCGCCTGTTCGGTGGTCGATGTCATCTCGTTTTCCCCATAATAGCCCGCCGAAACGTGCTGATAGCTTTCGGCATAACGGACGGCGGCGGTGATGTACAGCTGCAGAAGCTCGTCGTCTTCCGTATGCGAAAGAATCAGATTGGCTTTGACTTTTTCAAGCAGAGTGTCCAGTGCCATGACCGCCGCCCCCTTCCTTGATTAAGAGCCTGCCTTCATCTGCAGAAGCTGGATGCCTTCTGTCAGAATGACCTTGCCGTCCACACGTTCCGTAGCCACATAACCGATCTGACCGTTGGTGGCATACAACTCATTCAGTCTCTGCACGGTTCTGCCCGCGCGGTCGCCGATCCAGTAATTCTTGAAATCACCGAACGCCACGGTATAGGCATCCGCTGCCATCGCCGGCACATAAGGAGAAGTGTACAGGTCGTATCCGAGCAGTTTATCAGGTTCACCCGCCTGCAGGGAGGGCTGCCACAGATATACACCGTTGGAGTCCTTCAGCTTGCGGATGGCGGAAATGGTCGCATCATTCATAAGGAACCTTGCGTTCCTGCGGTACGGGGATTTCAGCGCATATACAAGGCTGATCAGTTCGTCCGCCGTGATGGCGTTTTGTGCCGCCGCGGTCACACCGACCGTGCCGCCGTTCGCGGTGAAAATACCCGTAGGCTGGTTTGTTCCGGTTCCCACGCAGAAGGCTTCCTCCTCGGCGATGCCGAAGGCTCTGGCAAATTCATTCATGAGGTAATCTTCAATATCGAATGCGGAATCCTGCAGAAGCTCCACGCTGACGCGGCAGAGGTCGGTCAGCTTGAAGGCGTCGATCTGCTTCTGCCCGAAGGTCGGATTGCTCTCGGTGTATGCGGCGTTCTCCGCCGTCCACTGCGCGGTGGAGTGGCCTGTGGCAATGGGAATTTTGCGTTCGTGCTGTGTGGTGATGACCTTGGCGAGGGAGCGGATCACATTCTCTGCTTCAAGGGCGGTCACAATCTGGGTTTCAAATTCCTCCGGCACCAGATAGCCGCCGTCCGCATCCACACCTTCGGACAGGACATTATGCAGCGGCACCTTGCCGCGCAGGTGGCGGTCAAAGTCCTCCTTGTAAGCGTCGGAGGCTCTGCCGGCTTTCTCCGGCTTGAGGGACGCGGCACGTTCGGGCGCTTCGGTAATCGGCTGATTGACAGGCTTGTTCAGTTCCGCTTCAATGGCGTCCCGGCGCTCCATGCGCTTAATTTCATTGGTGAGGCTGTCAAGGTCACGCTCCATTTTGGCATAGGCGGCGTCATCCTCCGCGGAAAGCACGCCCATTTCGTTCCTGTGGGTATCGAGGAAGCCCTCCATCGTATTCCACAGCTTGGCTCTTTTGTTTCTCATTTCGGTAATCGTCATGATAAAAATCCTCCTTGCTTTACAGCAGTTTTTTGTAAAGGGACGCTTTCAGTTCATCGACCGGGCGCCCTTTCGGTTGTTTTTCCGGCTTGCGGAAGGCTTTGCCGAAAAGCTTATTCATGAGAGCGCGTTCCACCGCTGAAGCGGAGAACGCATATCCCTCGGTGTCCGCTGTGGATCCGCGTTTTTCATCCGCCAGGATATCATCCGCAAATCCGAGTTCGATGGCTTTTTTGGCGTTCATCCAGGTGGTGTCGTCCATCATGTGCGATAGCTGTGCGTGGGAAAGCCCCGTCTTGATTTCATAGGCGTTGATGATGCTTTCCTTGACTTCGGAGAGCATATCAATTGCCTTTGCCATGTCTGAGTGGTCACCGAACGCTATCGTCGCCGGGTTGTGGATCATCATGAGCGCAGTGGGCGCCATCAGCACTTTGGTTCCCGCCATCGCCACGACCGATGCCGCGGACGCCGCGATGCCGTCCACCTTTACGGTGACATTGTCTTTGTAATCCATCAGCATGGTATAAATCTGGCTGGCGGCGATGCAGTCTCCGCCGGGCGAATTGATCCAGATGGTGACGGGGCCGCTTCCCGCGAAAAGTTCCTCGCGGAACGCAGCCGGTGTGATGTCATCGTCAAACCAGCTTTCCTCGGCAATCGTGCCGTACAGTTCAAGGACCCGCTCTGCGGACGGCTCTTCGCCTGTCTGATTCTTCCACTTCCAAAAGCGGCGAGCCGCCGCTGGCATTTCGCGCCCGCTTTCTGATGCGGGCTTCAGACTCTGTACCCGCATCTGGCGCTGATTCTGGTTCTGTAGATTGGTATTCATCGGGATTGTTCCTCCTCTCTGTTGTTGTCTGTACCTGCGAAAGCGCCGGCGTCGGCAAGCTTGGTCATGGCACCGTTAATGAGATACAGGTCGCCGCCTTGTTCCGCGGGGATGCGGTCGAGGTTCTCCAGTTCCCGGATATCGTTTGCCGACATCCAGCCATTCTGCCTTGCCGTCGCGTAGCCGTTCATGCGGCTGGCATAATCCCCGCGGAGCAGGCCTTCCACATTGAATTTCACAAAATAGGACTTTTTTTCGTCAGGAGTCAGGAGCCGCCGCTGAATGGACTGTTCCCAGCGGATCACCCATGGGTCCAGCGTATACTTCACAAACTCCAGGCTCTGCTGTTCAATATTGGAGAAGCTGGACTTTTCCAGATCTCCGACCATGTGCGGCGGCACACGGAAGATCCGCGCGATTTCATTGATCTGGAACTTGCGTGTTTCCAAAAACTGTGCCTGCTCCGGTGAAATGGAGATCGGCGTATATTTCATGCCTTCCTCCAGCACGGCGATCTTATTGCTGTTCGACGAGCCGCCGAAGGTCTGCTGCCAGCTTTCACGCACCTTGCTGGGATCCTTGATGGTGCCGGGATGCTCCAGGACACCGCTCGGCGCCGCACCGTTGGCGAAGAACTTGCTGCCGTATTCCTCTGTGGCAATCGCAAGTCCGATGGCGTTCTTAGCCATTGCGATGGGCGAGTAGCCCACCAGCCCGTCAAAGCCAAGCCCCGGAATATGCAGCACATCGGAAGGCTGAAGAATCACCATACTGCCTTTCATGGTGTGCACCTCATCGGAGGACCGCTGGTACTGGTAATACAGCTGTCCGTTCGTGTCCCGGTTGACCGTCATTTTGTTCGGCATCAGCGGATACAGGGCAATGACCTGGCCTTTGCCGTTGCGGATGATCTGGGCGTAGGCGTTTCCCCATAACAAAAGATGAGTCATCAGCGTTTCACGAAACACGAATGAACTCATCTCCGGATTCGGCTCGTCATGGAGCAGAAGGTATAACGGATGGCCGATGGCTTTTTCCTTGCCGCCGCCTTTCTTGTAGCGATAGAGGTGGAGGGGCAGCTCAGCAATCGCCTCCGACAGGATACGCACACAGGCATACACCGCCGTCATCTGCATCGCGGAGCGCTCGGTCACCAGCTTGCCGGAGGAAGAACCGCCGAGATAAAAGGCATAGCTGCTGCCCGGCGTCCTGTTCTCAGGTTTGTCCCTCGCTTTGAACAGTCCCGAAAATATACTCATTTCTTATCACGCTCCTTCCTAAAACACCAGAAGTCCTCTGGTGTCGTATACGCTTTCACCCGTGTCGTTCCCGCAGCGAATGGCACGGTCAAGCCCCATAATGGTGGCAATCGCACCGTCAATTTTCTCTGTGGATTTCTCCTTGTCCGCCTTGATGTTGCCGGCGGGGTCGGTGCGGATGTAGATGTTGTCCATCATCCACCGCAGCACCGGATGCCCGCCGTGGGCGATTTTCTCTTCCAGCACCAGCTTCATCAACTCCTTGGTGGGCGGGGACATATCCTTAAATCCCTGCCCGAACGGAATAACCGTAAAGCCCATGCCCTCAAGGTTCTGTACCATCTGCACGGCTCCCCAGCGGTCGAACGCAATCTCCCGGATATTGAAGCGCTCTCCGAGCCGCTCAATAAATTTCTCAATGTAGCCGTAATGCACCACATTGCCCTCCGTGGTCATGATCAGTCCCTGCCGCTCCCACAAGTCATAGGGAACATGGTCACGGCGGACACGCAGAGCGACCGTTTCTTCCGGAATCCAGAAGTACGGAAGGACGCTGTATTTTTCAGCTTCATCCTGCGGCGGGAACACCAGAACAAAAGCCGTAATGTCCGTTGTGCTGGAGAGGTCAAGGCCGCCGTAGCAGACGCGGCCTTCAAGGCTTTCCTCGTCGACTGGGAATGCGCAGGTGTCCCACTTATCCATCGGCATCCAGCGCACCGACTGTTTCACCCACTGATTAAGACGCAGTTGACGGAACGCATTCTCCTCGCCGGGATTCTGCTTTGCGGAATCACAGGCAGCTTTCACCTTGTCGATACCGACCGTGATGCCCAGGGAGGGATTGGCTTTCTTCCAGACCTCCGGATCCGTCCAGTCCTCATCCTCCGCCGTGCCGTAAATGACGGAATAGAAGGTGGGGTCGACCTTCCGTCCCGCCTGGATGTCCAGGGCTTTCTGATGCACCTCATAGCAGATGGAATTTGTATCATTGCCCGCCGTTGTAATCAGAAAGTACAGCGGCTGCATCCTTGCGTCACCGGAGCCCTGCAGCATGACGTCAAACAGCTTTCTGTTGGGCTGGGTGTGCAGCTCATCGAATATCACGCCGTGGGTGTTCGCCACGTCCGCCGAAAGCACCTGGTAGAAGCTGTTGGTCGGCTTATACACAAGTTTCTTCTGCGATTCCAGTATCTTCACGCGCTTGGCAAGCGCCGGACAAAAACGCACCATGTCCATGGCAACATCGAATACGATCTTCGCCTGGTTCCGGTCGGAGGCACAGCCGTACACCTCGGCGCGCTCCTCGCCGTCGCCGCAGGTGAGGAGCAGTGCGATCGCGGCCGCCAGTTCCGACTTGCCCTGTTTCTTTGGTATCTCGATATATGCCGTGTTGAACTGCCGATAACCGTTCTTTTTCAAAATGCCGAAGATGTCCCTTACAATCTGCTCCTGCCAGTCGATCAGCTCGAAGGGCTTGCCCGCCCAAGTGCCTTTGGTGTGGCAGAGGGATTCAATGAACATGGCGGCGTAATCCGCGGCTTTTTCATCGTAGCGTGAGGTTTTCGTCATGAACCTGGTAGGCTTGTATTTCTTCAGCTTTCGCACGGCGCATTGCCTCCTTTCCAGGAAAAATAAAGGACCGCCATCGGCAGTCCTGTAATAATTATCTGTACGAGACATAGCCCCGCAAAGGGGGCGTCTCGGATTTTTCGTGGTTAATTGTACTTTTCGAGGATGGTGGCGTACACCGACTTGATCTCGTATTCGTCGGGACAATGCACATCCCAGCCCCTGTCGTAGTTCACGACATCGCGGCTGTCGTTCAGTCTGCGGATGGTCAGCTTGGAAACGCGGCCGCCGTCAATGCCGAATCCGGAACCTTCCTCGTAGTGCTTGACCCAGTATTGGTATGAAACGTCCGTTTCCGGGTCGGTGAGAATGCCTTCGCTCCACATGGCGGTTTCCTCCTTACGGTTTCTCGGTCAGCTTCCTGTCGACCAGAATGCAGCGGCGCTCCCGGCCGGTTTCGTCCGCCGCGATAATGCGCAGCTCGCCGCTTTCAAAGGCGTTGTATGCCTTGATAAAGCGCCAGCCCTCGCCAAGCTGTTCCTTAATCATCTGCCTGTAATCCATCGTGGGTTCCTCCCTGAAAAAGTGTTGTGCGCCTTTCGGCATGTACATATATCACTCTGAACGCCCGGAACAGCAAGTCATTTCGCCGATATATCGTACACAAAGAATCCGGGGAAAAAGGGCGGGCAACTGTGTGCTTTATTCCTCGCCCGTGAGGATGAACCGGGAATAGGCTTGGCGCTCGGTTTCAAGAAAGTCTGCCAGCTCATAAAAGCCCATTTCCAGCGCGATGCTTTTGACGGCGTTTGTGTCAAACATATTCGCCCGCCCAGTGTCACGCACGACCAGAATCTGCTTCTTGACTGTATCGCATAAACCCGGCAGCCTGCGGACAATGTCCTCACCATAAACCACATTCAGACTGCTGCCATTGTCCCATCGCATGATAAGGGAGCCGGTGTCATCTACTCCCACAACCGTGCCCTTTGTGCCGGCGGGCGGGGCCTGCACATCATCCATCCGCACCAGTTCCACACGGGTGCCCTCCGGGTACTGCCGGCGGAGCCGCTCCACCGTTTCTCTGTTTGGAAAATTCATTCTGCTCACCGCCTTACCGTACTCTGGATTTGTAGGAGCCGTCGCCCTTGAGGTTCGCCAGCAGGATTTTCCGCGCCCGCTTGTATTCATCCCCGATGAAGCCCAGCGAAAGAAGCCAGCACCGCATAGCGTATTTGGGATTGTCCACCTCGCGCTCCCGGGCGGTGACGCGCTTTTTCTCCTTGGCCGCTTCGCAGAGCTTGGCAATCAGGGCGGTGTAGGCGGCGACGGTGTCGGCGTCGTCCGTAAACGGGAACCAGGGGAAGCACAGCCTGCCGCCGTCCCCGTCCGTCTGCCGAATGGGCAGTTCGTCCGTGCCCAGCGCCGCCTTCAGGAGCACGGCCTTGGCGTCCACCATTTTGAAAAGGTTGTCGAGCTTTTCGGGAGAAAAGCCGTCCGTCGGCATCTCAATGGTCAGAATGTCCGGTGCGGCGCTCTCGTTTTCCGATTCCGCTTCGTCGTAAGCGCGAACCTCGGCGGTAAAGCCGCGTTCCTTCAAGGCGGCCTCGAGCTCCCGGCTGTCCGGATCGGCGACCAGCCCGGTTTTGCCGACGCGGTAGGCGCCGACCTCATATTCAAACGAGGGCGCGCCGAGGTAATGGGCCGGCTGATTCAGAATTTCGCCGGCGGCGCCGGCCAGCGACTTGCGTTTCTCTCCGACAAGGTTGTAGTTGAGTTTCATTATGGAATCCTCCGTTTTGCTTTGATTCCGAAGGCTTTTTGTCCTCCGGTGACTACATATATCACTCTGAAGCGTGAGAATAGCAAGTCATTTCTGCGCCGTAATGTAGACAAAGATGCATACACGGATTTGTATAATTAAGCTTCTCTAGAAACGCTTTTCACGAGATCGGCGTAGGCATAAGTTCTGCCGTCCCTCTCGCAGGAGATGTCCGCGCCGCCGTTCTGTTTGAATTCGGCATAGCGGCGCAAAATCACACTTGCGTATTTTTCATCCAACTCCATCATGCGGCAAATGCGGTCGGTCTGCTCGCAGGCAATGAGCGTCGAACCGGAACCGCCGAAGGTGTCCAGCACGATGCCGTTTGCCTGGCTGGAGTTGCGGATGGGATAGGCCAGCAGGTCGAGGGGCTTTGACGTCGGGTGGTCGCTGTTCTTTACCGGCTTGGAGAAGTTCCAGACCGTGGCTTCCGAGCGGCCGGCGTACCACTTGTGCGTACCGGTTTTGAGCCAGCCGTAGAGAATTGGCTCGTGCTGCCACTGGTAGGGCGAACGTCCCATGACAAAGCTGTCCTTTACCCAAATGCAGGTTCCGGAGAGATGAAAGCCGGCTTCCCGGAACGCCCGGCGGAAGTTTTCGCCCTCGGTGTCCGCGTGGAAGATATAGGCGGAGCCGCCGCTTTCCAGACTGTCCGCCAGATTCCGGAACGCCGAAAGCAGAAAAGCATAGAACTGGTCTGATTTCTGGCTGTCGTTCCTGATTTTCAGCCCGCCGGAGCTTTTGAAATCCACGTTGTACGGCGGGTCGGTCAGAACAAGGTTTGCCTTCCGCCCGTCCATCAGCCTGCGGACGGTGTCGGCGTCGGTGGCGTCGCCGCAGATCAGACGGTGCCGCCCCAGCGTCCACACATCGCCGGGCAAAACAAAAGCCGCCTCTTCTAAAGCGGCCGTCAAATCGAAGTTATCGTCCTGAACCGTATTGCCGTCATCAGCAAAGAGCTTTTCAATTTCCTTCGGGTCAAACCCCGTCAATTCCAAATTAAAGCCAAAATCCTTCAGCTCGCCGAATTCAAGCGCCAGCAGTTCCTCGGCAACCATATCAAGGAAGGACGGTATATGGCGGCTGCTTTTGGTTTTTGATTTCTGCGCGTTTGAATTTTTTTCAAAACCTGTGTTTGATTTTTCACCCGCGGGAAATTTCAGCTTGGTCAGTTCCCGTTTTCCGGGGGTTGCCTTCGATGATCTTGTCCGCGAGCGGTTTCTTTGGACGGCCCGCGCTCGGCCTTGCTCTTCCTCTTGGCACGGGCATCGCCTCCTTTGCCGCGCTTTTTGAAAAAGCTTTTGATTTTGCAAAAATTCACGCGAGAGGCCGAGCGCGCTATTCGCTCACAAGGCCGCAGAGATTCAGACCGCCCCTCCCGCTGAATTCACAGCGTTTGGTTTATTTCAAAGTTGCGTCCTCATTGACTATCTAAAGAAATTCGTGTATAATATCTTTAGATTCATTCGAGGAGGTAAATGCTATGCCAAATATAAAATCCAGTACAGACCTGCGGAACAATTATAATGATATCTCCACCTTCTGCCATGAAAGCCGCGAACCTGTTTTTATCACAAAGAACGGACGGGGAGACTTGGCCGTCATGAGCATCGAAACCTACGAGGCGCTCAGCGGGAAACTGGAACTCTACCGCCTGCTTGACGAAGGCCGGGCCGCGGTGAAAGCCGGTAAAAAACGCCCGCTTGCGGAGGTCATGAAAGACATCAAACAAGGTATCGCCGATGGCTCAATATAGGGTGGACGTATCCGAGCCGGCCGAAAACGACCTAAAGGACATCGTCCGATATATCGCGTCACAGCTGTCCGCTCCCGTATCGGCGCTCCGTATGATGGAACTTCTCGAAGAAGCGATGGCGAGTCTGTCCGATATGCCGCAGCGCCGCTGTCTGCTTGTTGCAGACGAACGTCTATCCCAAATGGGATACAGGAAGTTACCCATGAAAAACTACATCGTGTTCTTTTCCATCGACGAGAAGAACAAGGTGTTTGACGTCGAAAGAATTCTTTACGGCAGACGCGACTGGCTCAGAATTTTGTAATCTATGCAATGACAGAGTGACTCTCTGAAAAGTAATCGCCCTGTTTTGCGTGCAAATGGCTGTGACATTCCTGACACAGCGCCTGCAGATTGCTCCAGTCGTTCGTGCCGCCGCCGGTCAGCCTGCGCTTGTGGTGGACCAGTTCGGCGGGGGTCAGCCTGCCTTCTTCCCGGCAGCACTCGCGCAGCGGGTGCGCGGACAGAAACGCTGCCTGGATCTTTGCCCACGACCTGCCGTAGCGCTTGTTGCTTTCCAGGTCGCGGCCGTACCGGTTGTAGCGACTGGCTTCCAGCTTTGCGTGCTCCTCGCAGTAGCGCCCGGCGGTCAGCTTGGGACAGCCCGGGTAGGCGCAGGGCTTTTTTGCCTTGTACGGCATGGACTGCCATCTCCTTGCCCGAAGTCGACGAATGGATCAGATCCGGCGGCGCATCAGACGAGAACAACACGGAAAATAATGAACAGGCTTAAAGGAGGGAAGTTCCGTTTGTGGAAAAACTTATAGACATTCAGAGCGGTCCGGTAGTTCCTCTTCTGGACTTGCTTCTTAAGGATAAATCAACAAAGAAAAACATCATCTGGGCAACCGATACCTATGAGGAACTTGGACATGGCTTCACAGATAAGGAACCGATAAGCCGAAGCTTTCTCTTGCAGCATGCGGACATCATCAAGCCTCGCATACAGAAATCTCAGGAGGCACAGCAGGAACGCACACGAAAAAAAGCCGAGGTTTTCACCCCAGCGTGGCTGTGTAACTTGATGAACAATGATTGCGATGAGGAATGGTTCGGCAGGAAAGACGTATTCAATGCAGAAAACGACGACCACACATGGACGGTTGCCGAAGAATCGATTGCGTTTCCAAAGAGAAAGACTTGGAAACATTATGTGGATTCACGGCGGCTTGAAATCACCTGTGGAGAGGCACCTTATCTTGTATCCCGCTATGATGTGTCAACAGGACAGCTTATCGTGCCGCCAAAGCGTCGGATTGGGCAGCTCGACCGGAAGCTCCGGATCGTGAATGAAAATGCAGCTGATTACGACGAGTGGGTCAAATGGGCAATCCGGGCGTTCGAGGCGTCCTACGGGTACGAGTATCAGGGCGACAATCTTCTGATAGCCCGAATCAATTTGCTCCTGACATTTATCGACTACTATCAGGAACGGTGGGGCAAGGAACCTGACGAGAAGCTGCTTCAGACAGTGGCAAATAAAATTGTATGGAACATCTGGCAGATGGACGGATTGAAAGACACTGTCCCGCTTGGAAAGCCGTACGAGGAATTCCGGCAGATGACGCTTTTCGATATGTCTTCTGAAATGACCGATGAAGAACTGGAAGCCATACCCTCTAAAATATATGACTGGAGAAGAGATAACTCCATTCGTTTTAATAAGCTAAAGGAGATGAAAGCCATGGGACATAAACTTTTTGATTTTGTGATTGGAAATCCGCCGTATAATGAGGCGGCTCCTGGAGATTCTACAAGTGATAAACCTGTTTATCATATTTTCTTTGATGAAGTCTCAAAGGTTTCCGATAAGGTTGAACTTGTAACACCAGGACGATTTTTATTTAATGCTGGAGCAACCCCAAAAGAATGGAATAAAAAAATGCTTTCAAGCAAGCATGTAAAAGTTCTTGAGTATGAAGAAAATGCCTCAAGATACTTTGGAAATACAGCTATTACAGGTGGGGTCGCTGTTACATATATCGACAACACAAGGGAATTTAAACCAATAGATATATTTGTGCCATATGATGAATTAAAAAATATCATTTTGAAAGCGAAAGCTTATAAGGGCTTTGAATCATTGAGCTCAATTATTTCCGGGAGAACGCCGTATTTATTCACTGATAAAATGCATGAGGACTTTCCAGAAGCTATATTAATGCTTAGTAAAGGTCATGCAAGCGATATATCCTCTAATGCGTTCACTGCTTTACCAAATATTTTTTTACAAGTATGCCCTTCCGATGAAAACAAATATTACAGGGTATTAGGAAGATTAAATAACAAAAGAGCATATTTCTGGATTAGAAGAGAATATGCTCGCGGACGTCTCGATGAATATATCGGAACGTGGAAAGTGTTCCTGCCTAAGGCAAATGGAGCTTCGGGTATGTTGGGAAAAGAAGCTGCGAGACTCATAAGCAAACCTGTTGTTGGAAGTCCGGAAGAAATTGCAACAGATACTTTCATCGTTGTTGGTCACTATGATAATCAGTATGAAGCTGAATCTGTTTTGAAGTATCTAAATAGCAAATTTTCAAGGGCTTTGTTAGGTGCATTAAAGGTAACACAAATCAACTCGAAAGAAACGTGGGAATATGTTCCTCTTCAAGACTTTACTTCTACTTCCGATATCGACTGGTCAAAATCCGTTCACGAAATTGATCTTCAACTCTATCGAAAGTACGGACTTGATGAAAAGGAGATTAACTTCATAGAATCGCATGTAAAGGAGATGGCGTGATGGCAGGCATAAAGATAAAAACAGCCTATAAGGTTGTCCCCCAATGCTATGCGTACACGACGCCGGGAGTGCCAGTACATGACGGCTGGACAAAGATCGGATTTACAGAGCGGGATGTTGAGACTCGCATCAATGAGCAGACGCATACGGTCGGAGTTGATCACAAAACTTGGTGGCACCTGCGCGCCGCATACATGACGGAACCATTCGGAACCTTTACCGATAAGGGCTTTCACGCTTATCTGAAAAAACTCGGCGTCAACCGTGAGAAAGGAACGGAGTGGTTCCGCATCGAGCCAAAAACCGCAAAGGGCGATTTTATCGATTTTGCCCAGAATCACGGCGTTGTTTCCGATGGCGACGCGGACGCAGTCATTCCGTATCAGCTCCGCGATGAGCAGAACAAAGCGGTTGAGATGGCGCTTGCCTATTTCAAATCTCACAGCAACGGCGAATTTCTATGGAATGCAAAGCCGCGTTTTGGAAAAACACTTTCGGCTTATGATCTGTGCAGAAGGCTTCATGCGACGAATATTCTGATTGTGACGAACCGCCCGGCGATTGCAAACTCGTGGTATTCGGATTATGAGACGTTTTTCGGCCCGCAGTCCGGCTATCTGTTTGTCAGCAATGTGGACGGCATCAAAGACAAAAAATATGTGATGAGCCGTCAGGAGTATCTTGACAGGCTGCTGGATGGAGATAGCCGCGTTAAAGGCTGTATCGAATTTGTGAGTCTGCAGGATCTTAAAGGTTCCATCTATTTTGGAGGGCAGTATGACAAGTTATCAGAAGTAAGCGCACAAAAAGGCTTAAACTGGGATATTATGATCGTAGATGAGGCGCATGAAGGCGTCGATACATACAAGACGGATACCGCTTTTAATCATATTAAGCGTAAATGGACATTGCATCTTTCCGGCACGCCGTTTAAGGCATTGGCAAATGACAAATTTGCGGATGATGCGATTTTCAACTGGACGTATGCGGACGAGCAGAAGAAAAAGCGTGATTGGGATGATTCCAGCGAAATCGAGAACCCGTATGAAACCCTTCCGCGGCTTAGTCTGTTTACATATCAGATGTCGGATATCATTTGCGACAAGGTAAAACATGGAATTGAGCTTGCAGACAATGATGTGGAAGAATATGCTTTCGATCTGAATGAGTTCTTCAAGACGAACGAATCCGGAAAGTTCATACATGACGCGGATGTGGACAAGTTTCTCGATGCACTAACACGTCAGGAGAAGTTTCCGTTCTCTACACCGGAGCTGCGAAACGAGCTGAAACATACGTTCTGGCTGCTAAATCGCGTAGCAGGTGCTAAGGCTTTGGCAAAGAAGCTGGAGCTTCACCCTGCGTTCAAGGATTATCACATTATCCTTGCAGCAGGCGATGGCAAGCTGGATGACGATGACGAAAATGAGAAGGCATTCGATCGCGTCACCAAGGCCATCAAAGAATACGATAAGACCATTACTCTGTCTGTCGGCCAGCTCACGACCGGCGTCACGATTCCGAAGTGGACGGCCGTGCTGATGCTTTCGAACATGGCAAGCCCGGCACTGTATATGCAGGCCGCTTTCCGCGCTCAAAATCCGTGCCTGTTTCATGATGCACAGGGCAATTCCTACCGGAAACAGAACGCTTATGTCTTTGATTTTGATCCGGCGCGTACACTAACGATCTTTGAGAAGTTCGCCAATGACCTGATTCCGGAGACATCAGGTGATAAGGGAGATTTTGATCAGCGCAAGCAGCATGTTCGCGAGCTTTTGAACTTCTTCCCTGTCTATGGTGAAGATGACCAGGGATCTATGATAGAACTGGATGCCGAGTCCGTTCTCACAATTCCGCGGCACATTCATGCCAAGGAAGTCGTAGAGCGCGGATTCATGTCCAACTTCCTTTTCACCAACATTTCCGGCATTTTCGGAGCACCGAAAGAGATCATCGACCTTATCAACGGTATGCAGGCAATTGAGGAACCCAAGACGCTGGCGCCTGTCGGGGTTGACGAAGGGACAGCTGATAAACTAAATCTTAATGAAAACGGTAACGTGGAAATCCCGAAGGAACAGGTTATCGGCACAGCAAGCGAGCTTTTCGGAGACAAGGTTTATGGGGATGTGGATCAAAAACTGGCGGATGCAGTTGAAGACATCACCAAGCATGTTGAGATGACAAAGGATCCAAAGAAAGATAAACTGAAGGAACTTCGTGAAAAATTTTCCAAGCCGATCGCCAATACGCTTATGGATTCAGCAAGAGCGCAGTACGGCCAAGACTTGAAAAAATCCACACAGAATCAACTGGAGCGGAAAATTCAGGAAACCACGGATACTGTAGTCAACCGGGAATACGGTGATTACACCATCTGCGATCACCAGATTGTCAAAGAACGTGACGACAAGATCTACGAGGCACAGAAGTCCGGTGCTTCCATGTCGGAAATCTCAAAACTTGATGATAAGTATACGCAGAAACGGCTTCAAGGCTACCGGAATATGGTGCAGAATATTCAGAAGAAACTTCATGATGATGAGACCGTCAAGAGGGCAGCGGAAACCATCGTCGAAACAGTAGAGACGGAAAAACTCAATAATCAGAAAGATTCGATTGAAGGCAGTGTGAGGGATCACCTACGTGGTTTTTCCCGTACCATACCCGCATTTCTTATGGCCTATGGTGATGAAAATACGACACTGGAAAATTTCGATTCACTCGTACCAGCAGATGTTTTTTGGGAAGTAACGGTTAATCCGCAGAGCGGAGAAGGCGTTACGCTGGAGCAGTTCCGCTTGCTGCGTGATGGTGGCGACTACTATCAAAAGAATGAGAATGGAAACGAAATTCGAGACGAGGAACACAAGAGGCATTTTGATGGCCACCTGTTTGATGAAGTCGTCTTCAATGATGCGGTTCAGGAATTTATGAAGAAACGCGCCGAACTGGCTGATTACTTTGATGAGACCGGCAAAGGCGACATTTTTGACTATATTCCGCCGCAGAAAACAAACCAGATCTTCACGCCAAAGCGCGTGGTCAAGGACATGCTTGATCGCTTGGAGCAGGAGAATCCCGGATGCTTCGATGATCCGAATAATACGTTTGCTGATCTTTACATGAAGTCAGGCATGTACATTACAGAGATTGTCACCCGCCTGTACCAGAGCAAGCGTATGAAAGCTTTGTATCCTGATAATGCGGAAAGATTGAATCATATCTTTGCAAAACAGGTATATGGTTGTGCACCGACGGAAATCATCTACCGGATTTGCCTAAGGTACATTCTTGGATTCAGTGATGAGATCCATATTGATAAGTACAACATTAAGCTGTGCGACACATTGGGATATGCAAAGAGCGGAACACTTGAAGAAGAGATGGAAAGACTGTTTGACCTGTAAGGGATGAACATTGATTGGAGGCGTAGTTGTACATGGGAAGCATGATTGGGAGAACCCTGCCGGAAGCAGGGTTGGACACCATCTTTAAAGAGGTCAAGCATCATGAGACGCTTGGCCTCCGAAATTCGGGGCAACTGCGCCTCTTTCACCTGCAAGTAAACAATAACAAGTTCATTTTCACCAGCCTTGAGGATTATCTGACCGGCATTATAAGCGAGTATGTGTTCTCCAGAGCGCAGATGGAGAAACTGACAGACCCAAAATCCGGTATCAACCCAAGGAGCATAGGGGTCAAAGCGCTCCGCGTCATGAAGAAAAATGGTGTTGCTGATCAGAAAGGAACAGGTAATGAACTCGGTGAAATCCTTCTGTATGCATTCCTTGAAGACATTCTCGGAGCACCAAAGTTGTTTAGCAAGGTTGAACTGAATGCTGACTCTACGCCATTCGGAAAGGAAAGTGACAGCATTCATCTTCTCTCACTTGGAGATGAGTCCGGAACAACAATATACCAGACAGTTTTCGGAACATCCGACATTGACGGTGAGATAGAAAACGCGATTGACAAGGCTTTTGATACTATAGAGCGTATTGAAAATGAAAATGGCGAAGGAATAAGTCTTGTGGCAAATCAGGCCTTTGAAGAATCATTCGATCCAGATGTGATTTTAAGGGTCAAAAATGCTATTGTGCCAGGACCTGGAACACCGATAGTGAGCGATAGAGCATATGGCGTGTTCCTCGGTTATTCTCTTGGACTTGATCCCAGTACAAGAAGCACCGTTGAATTTCTTCGGGATATGGATAGAAAAATGGAAGCTGATATAAGACAGCATGCGAATTATATCGCTGAAAAAATAAAAAACCTCAGATTGGAAACTCGATCGTTTTATTTCTATATAGTTCCTTTTAATAATGCAGAAGCAGACAAGAAACAGGTCATGGAAGACCTGCTAATGTGAGCGGGGCGGTATGAATGAGCGGAAACGGAATAAAGCTCGGTGATGCCATCTTTGCCGACATTCTGCGCTTCGCTGATATCCTCTCCAAATCCAACGATCCGAAGAAAGCTGACTCACATAAGGTCTGGGCACAGGAAATTGCTATTCTCATGAACGACCTCTATCCAGGTGATTCTCTTGTTAAAATTTATGCTGGAAATGTGTTCTCAAGCGTTGAAAATCACAAGGGCATCGAGTAGATTGACAGTGGATACCAGGAGCCTAACGCACTCGAGGAAATATTTGCAGAATTCCGCATTGACTATTTAACCATCCCGGCTGAACCTGGCGAGAAATTCTTCAGCGAGCAAAAGATTGCATATGATCACCTGAGAGATGATTGTTTCAGCTATTCCGCACCAACATCAATGGGAAAATCTTTTATCATGCGGATGTTCATAAAAGATGAGATCATGCATGGAGAGAAAAAGAACTACGCATTGATCGTACCGACGAAAGCTTTGATAAATGAAGTGCGTGCCAAGGTAATCGACGATCTTGGAGGAGAAAAGAATTCTGAAAAAATCAACTACCTTGCTCGATACGACTACAGCGTTGTGACGGCGGCTAGCGATATTGCACTGGAAGAAACTCACAATTTTGTTTTCGTAATGACTCCAGAAAGACTTCTTTATCTGCTCATTTCCAAACCCAGCCTTAACCTGGACTACCTGTTCATCGACGAGGCACATAAACTGTCAGGCAAAAATAACCGTGCCCCATTTTACTATAAGGTAGTTGATATGTTGCTGCAAAGGACAAAGAAACCACATTTCATTTTTGCCTCACCGAACATACCGAATCCAAGAGTGTATCTAAGAATGATGACGGAGGCGGAAACTGGTGATGAGAATGCCCTCACTATTACATATTCGCCTGTCGTGCAGATTAAGTTCATTGTTGATCTACAGCATGGGAAAATAGAGATCTATAACGGACATAAAACTGAGCATAAAAATGTAACAATTCTGCTTGCAGGCATTGATAGAGTAAGCGCAGAATTGAACAATTTTTTGCTGGCTTTTGAATCACAAAACCAGAAGCGCCCAAAGGAAAAGAAGAAACAGAGTATTGTTTATTACAATAGTCGTGATAAAGCCATTAATGCAGCGCACAGATTTTCAGAAAGTGTAGGGCCTAGGGGGCTGAAAAACGATCCGATGCTTGAAGACTTGGCAAAGGATATACGTGAGGGAGTTCATGAGCAGTATTATCTTGCCGACATGGTTAGGCAGGGAATAGCCTACCATATAGGATATCTGCCCGCATCAATTCGTGCCAGGATAGAAGAGATGTTTCAATCAGGACATGTTACGGTTATGTTCTGTACGAGCACACTGCTTGAAGGAGTTAATCTTCCAGCGGACAATCTCTTTATTATGGATAACAAGATTGCATTAAGCGAGATGAATCCAGTTGACTTCAGAAATCTCATAGGCCGGGTCGGTCGTATTAGCTTTAACTTGTATGGAAACGTGTTCTTTGTGTCTGAAAAAGGGAACAAAGTAACTGCAGATGATTATGTACGAATGCTGCAACAGGAGGTGCCAGAGCAGGCTCTTTCAATAGCAACTAATCCACATGTTTTGAAAAAGGTGGAAAAGCAATACATCGCGAACATTCTTAAAAGTGGTCAATCCGAAATACCTAAGCGCATCAATGAGAATGGTGACCCTCTGCAAACTGAGGAATCATATGTGATGATGCGTAAATTCGGATTGATTCTTCAACGGGACATCGTTAACAATCGTGACAGCCTCGTACGTAGAGAATTCAAAGATTTTCTGACTTCTGCAGACGAGGAGTACATTAGAGAAATATTCACGAAATCGGAGGTCAAGCCAGACGATGACATCAATACATCTGTCGATCAGACAGGGAGATTGATCGCCGCAATTAGCCGAAAAAACAATCCACTGCAATATCCTAAATTGGTCAATGGTAAATTCCACTATGCAGATGTGCTTCATTTTCTCGATGAGTTAAGCGATGTGTTCAGATGGGACATCTACGAATCAGGAACACTTGGCAAAATTTCATTGAGGAGCTGGTATGCTGTAATACTTTGCCAATGGATGGAAGGCGGCGGCCTGAAGTACATTATGGATAGAGCTTTGGATTATCACAAGGACCATCCGGATAATTTCTGGCTTAATAGGTACACGAAGACGTGTTATGATTATCGCTCTATTGAGCATCATAATATTGTCTTTTCAGATACGCTTGAAGTCATAGAAAACATCATACTTTTCAGTATATCGAATTATTTTCTGCGTTTTTCAAACGAGTACCGAAGACTCAAAGGTGACGAAGCACTTGATGAGAATAACTGGTATGAATACGTGGAATATGGAACTACAAATCCGTTGACGATTTTATTACAGAGGAATGGATTTTCCCGAGAATCGGCGAGATATGTCAAAGAACATCGAGAGTATGTAATAACAGACGGAAGTACCGGAAAATTGAAACTGAAAGCGTCGCTCGCTGAATGTGGCAATACAGATGTTCGAAACGAGGTCATATACGTCAGGCAGAATTCGCCTGAAATTTTCATTGAAGAAGAACAGAGAGGTTAAAGTCACATGAAGACTAACGACAGACAGCTTACAGACCTTATGAAAGCTGTAGACAGCGGAGCGGCACAACTTCCTGATTTTCAAAGAGGATGGGTCTGGGATGATGGACGTATCAAGGCACTAATACTGAGTGTCATTCATAATTTTCCTGTAGTCACTGCGATGTTCCTCGAATACGGAAATGAAAATATACACTTCAAGCATAAACTGATCGAGGGTTCTCCCGCAGATCCAGCCACAGAACCGGATGAGCTTATCCTTGACGGTCAGCAGCGTCTAACCTCCCTTTACAATGCCCTTTACAGCAAGAATCCTGTTCACACAAAGACGGATAAGGGAAAAGAGATAGATCGTTACTACTACCTGGACATAAGTAAGGCTCTTGATCCACAAACGGACGATGAAGATGTTGTAGTTTCAGTGCCGGCAAATAAGCAGATCACCTCGGATTTCGGAAGAAATATTGTCATTGATCTTTCGACGCAGGATCAGGAATTTAATTTTAAGATGTTCCCGCTGAACATTATTCTCAACATTGCTGAAGAGCAGAATTGGCAGAACAAGTATTTTGCCCATTATGGATATGACGCTGAGGTAATAAAACAGTTCACAGAATTGCTCTCAAAAGTTATCATGCCGACACAGCAATACCAGATGCCAGTAATATTGCTGGACAAAAACACGCCGAAAGAGGCGGTCTGCCAGGTTTTCGAAAATGTAAATACCGGCGGGGTTTCATTGACCGTTTTTGAGCTTGTTACAGCTATTTTTGCAATGGATGACTTCCCGCTGAGAAAAGACTGGGAAGATAGACAATCAAGATGGTTCTCGGATGACCTGCTGTTAAATGTGACAGCCACGGATTTTCTTACTGCTCTTACATTGCTTGCATCGTTTAAAGCTAATAGGACCGTCAGTTGCAAGAAAAAAGATGTACTCAGCCTCTCGCTTGCCGAGTACAAAAAATATGCCGATAGCCTGTGCAGCGGTTTTTCAATTGCAGAAAAGCTTCTGAAGGAGGAAAGAATCTTTGCAAGCCGTGACCTTCCTTACAGTACACAGCTAATTCCGCTTTCTGCAATATGCACTGTTCTGATGGACAACAATAGAATTCATACGACGACTGTAAAGAACATGGTCAAGCAATGGTATTGGTGCGGTGTGTTTGGAGAGCTATATGGTTCGGCGAATGAGACAAGGTATGCAAATGACATTGTCCAGGCCGTGAAATGGATTAATGATAATGGCGACCTGCCAAAAACAGTAACAGATTTTTACTTTAATCCAATGCGTCTGCTTGGCCTTCAATCACGGCAATCAGCAGCCTATAAAGGCATGATGGCTTTGATACTTAAAAATCATGCCCGTGATTTCATTTCCGGCAATGAAGTGCAACAGGCGTTCGGCGCAGAGTTGAAATAAAATATTCAAGGTTGCCTTTAAACCTGATACTCACTTCCTGTACTCGTTGCATTTTATGCCGGAAATGAAATCAATCTCGTTCACTCGACCTCTGACCATGGACTTATTCCCATGTATACACAGAATGTAAAAAACAGTAATGACTTATTTCCTTTGCCTAAAATATGGTAAAATACATATAAGACATTAACCCCATGGGCTCGTTGCACGTTGAGTTCGTGGTATTGATGTCACGCAAATAGCAGACAAAATCTAAAGGAAAACCACAATATGCTTTGGTTTACGGAATATAGTCTATTTATAATAGACACTAAATATGATTAGACTAAAAGCACACGAGACTGGAGGTGCTGCAATATGGAATTAGCAAAGAATGTGCAGTTTATTCCCGCAAGACCTAAGCGGGAAGTTACTCCGGTTGCTATTTACTGCAAAGTAAGCACAGCGGATGCTGCACAATTGGATAGCCTTTCAAATCAAGTTTCTGCACTCACCAGTTATGTCTCAAATTTTGATGAATGGAAGCTTGTCGATGTCTATGTAGAGGTATCAAGCAGTAAAAAAGTTTCGTCACACAAACAGTTTGGCAGGATGATAAGAGGCTGCAAAAGCGGAAAATTAAACTCATTGTAGCTAAATCAATAGAGCGTATGGGACGAGACACAGTAGAAGTTCTGACCGGCATTAGAGTAATAAAAGACAGTGGAGCAAGGCTTTTGCTTGTTGACAGTCTTATGGATACAGAATATGGATGATGAGATGCTCACTTCAATCGTAGCGTCTCTCGCACAAGCTGATAATGAATCACGCAGCAAGAATATTAAAATCGGATATCGGCACCATGCCACCAACGGCTCATCAGGTTTGTATAAGCGTAAATGCTATGGGTATGGGGCATGATGAAAATGAAAAATTGGTGATAAAAGAGGATGAGGCGGAAATAGTGCACCTTATCTTCGCTGATTGTCAAGATAGTTGTCAGTAATTCTTTAAATTTTTTGGTAGCTATGAGGCAACTTTTTCATCTGCCCCAGCAGCCTCGATTTCTTCAACCACTCTGTCTGGATTCAGATATACTTTATCCGGCAAAGTCCAGTCACGGGTACTGCGGTTATTCCAGCGTTCCGGGTGAGCCGCTTTTGCAGCCTCATACACCGCATGTCGTCTGGCAAGGATCGCCTGTCCTTCACCATTATGTTGCTGTGCTGGTGTAAGAAATTTGATGCCACTGTGATGGTGCTCATAGCGATACCAGTTTACAAAGTTTTTACACCATAAGCGGGCCTCTCCGAGGTTTATGAATCCTTTTGGCTGATAATTCGGTCGGTATTTCAGTGTTTTGAATAAGCTCTCTGCGTACGGATTGTCATTGCTGACACGAGGACGATTGTTTGACG
>JASEJN010000014.1 GCA_030016385.1 Clostridiales bacterium
GAAGCCGGCTCAGCAGGCGTCCATGCCTGCTGAGCCGACGCTGAGGCAGGGCGTCGAATAGAAGCGTACCCGGCAAAATGCAGGCACAAATCGTAGAGTATCAAGACGAGCGATCAGGTGCCGGGATGTTATGTGCTATGCAAATAATGATGCATTTGATGTTGCATGCCATGCTCTGTAAATATCATGCAGAATAAAAATTATTTTTCACATATCACCGCATCAAAATATGTAAAATGATATACATTCTTTTTCTCTCCAGTAAGTATATCCCTTATCTTATATATATCCATATCATCATTATGATCTCTGCCATGCTGCCTGTGCCTTTCTGCCACTATCTTTTTGCCTTCCTCATTCAATTCAGTCACTACAAGAATACCGCCTTTTTTCAATACCCGTTCCATTTCATTTAAAGCCCTGGCATAATCGTCAAAGTGGTGGACAGCGTTGTAGCATGTTACCAGATCAAATGTCTCATTTAAGAACGGAAGGTTCTGAGCATCAGCATTGATAAATAGCACTTTCTCTATGCCCATGTCCTCAAAATCCTGCCTGGTCTCTTGAAGCCTCTCTTCGTTATATTCTACTGTAACAACATGGTATCCTCTTTTTGCAAGGTTTTCTGCCATTACGCCTTTACCTGTGCCCACATCAAGCATAAGACCATCTGTCTTTGGGAGTTTATCAATCAAATAGGGAATATCTATCTCTATATTCATAAATACCACCTCTATGCTGATTATAACATAAAAAGAAAAAAATCAATAAAATTTATTGACTTTCCCTGACTTTTATTTTATAATAAAAACGAAAAAAGAAGTAAATAATAATGAGAAAGGAGGTTTTTATTATGAGGAGAAGAGACATGTTCCCTGATAGGAGGAACAATTTGCCTGCTTTCTTTGACGACTTCTTTAGTTTTCCATACTTTGATGACTTCTTTGACTATATGAGAGGTACAATCAAAGGTGCCAGACTCGATGTCAAAGAGACTGAAAACGAATACGTGGTTGAGGTAGATGTACCCGGCTACAATAAAGAGAATATCAACATTGAGATACAGGACGATTATCTGGTAGTGTCAGGAAAGCAGGAGGATATTGTGGATGAAAACAACGGCGAATATATAAGAAAGGAACGCCGTATGGGTTCATTTACCCGGACAGTACCTATACCCGACAATGTAAAGCTGGATGAGATTACTGCAAAATACAACAACGGCGTATTAAGTATCACATTGCCGAAGGAAAAGCCTACGCCACCAAAAGGAAAAAGGATAAACATAGAATAAGGGCAGGAGCTACCTGTCCTTATTTTTTATTATCTTGATGAGTTCATTTATCTCTGATATTATGTAGTCAGGATTTAGACTTTGCAGCTTTTCCTTATCAAAGAGTGACCAATTGACCACACAGGCTTTAACACCCGCCTCTTTAGCCGCAATTATATCATGGGGACTATCACCCACCATAAGGGTATGTTCGGCTTTTACATCCAGCAAACCCATAGCTTTAATAATTGGTTCTGGATGGGGTTTATTGTTTTTAGTGTCGTCCAATCCAATTACTAAATCTATATAATCATTAAGTCCAAAACGGTCTACACCATACTCCACACCACTTTTTGTCCTTGAAGAAACTATGGCTGTTTTAACCTCAAGCTGCTTTAACTTTTTTATAGTTTCAACCACGCCTGGAAACGGCCTTATAAGCGTATCCTGATATCTCGAGAAATATTCCCTATAATAATGTGTCATTTCCTCAACTTTATCCTTATTATAAAAAGACATCATCTCCGAAAGCGGTTTGCCAAAGACATCTATAAACTCGTCTCTTGTAACATTATGTCCGGTAAATTTCTTTACGGTTTCTCCATAACTTTTCTCTACTATCTCAGCAGTATCGGCAATAGTACCATCATAATCAAAAAGTACACATCTTATCATTTATTCATCTCCCGTCTAAGCTAAAAAAATTAATAAAGCCTCCGGCCGCAGTTTGGACAATAATTGAAGGCAGGATTTACATAGCTGCCACAATTTGGACATACATTTTCCTGTCTGCCTATCCTGTGAAGTCTGGTGGTATCCAGAACCACGCTGGCTCTAATTTCTTTTGCATAGTCTTCATCCACGGCATAGAGACTGTTGCAGCACCTGAATCTCACAAAGTATCTTCTGTTCCATGAAAAGAGCGGTATAAAGAAGAAGTGAAAATAGGTATAATACTCAATCAGTTCAGCTCTGCTTAACCTGCCACACTCAGGGCATATCACACTATCAAATTCTCTTATCAGTTTCTCCTTATCCTGTATTCCAAATATACCTACGAAGAACATAGCTACCTCCATATAACTATTAATTTCTCTACATAATTATATATCATTTTTTTATCTTCTGTGTAGTACCAGAAATATTTATAAAAAAAGAACCCGGCATTTCACCGGGGTATAGTCTATACTTTATATATGCCTCTTGAGATATAATGGGTATGAAGCAGTTGATGTGATTTTTCACTGAGGGGCTTCCCGAGAAATTCTGCATACAGGGTCTTTACTGCAGGATTTTCGTGGGATTTCCTGAGAGGCATATCCTTATCAACTTCGTATATCGCCTTTATCCTCTGTTTCCTTATCTCCCGGTCAGTCGGTATCGGCTGGCCGCCACCACCTATGCATCCTCCCGGGCAGCACATTATCTCTATGAAGTGGTATTCCTTCTTGCCTGAACGTACTTCGTCTAAAAGCTCACGGGCATTGGCCAGGCCATGAGCCACTGCCACCCTCACAGGTAATCCCTTCATAACCACCTCCGTCTCTTTAATCCCCTGCATACCCCTTACACTGTGAAAGTCCAGTTCTTCCAGCTCTATCCCAGTATAAACCTCATAGGCGGTCCTCAATGCAGCCTCCATCACACCGCCGGTAGCACCGAATATTGCTCCTGCACCCGTGGATATGCCCAGTGGGTCATCATAGTCCTCCGCAGGAAGGTTAGCAATATCTATACCCATCTCCTTTATCATCCGTGCTACCTCTCTGGTCGTCAGGGCCACATCGATGTCTTTTACTCCGGAGGAATTCATCTCCGGTCTTCCGGCCTCAAACTTCTTAGCTGTACATGGCATGATAGAAACCACAAACATATCCTTCGGGTCTATGCCCAGCTTCTCAGCATAGTATGTCTTAGCCACTGCACCAAACATCTGCTGCGGTGATTTACAAGTAGAAAGGTCATCCAGAAAGTCAGGATAAAAATGTTCACAAAATTTTATCCAGCCGGGGCTGCATGATGTAATCAGTGGAAGCTTGCCTCCATGTTCTATCCTTTCCAGTAACTCTGTCCCTTCTTCCATAATGGTGAGGTCTGCAGCAAAGTCTGTGTCAAATACCCTGTCAAAACCAAGCCTCCTTAATGCTGCCACCATCTGACCCACCACAATGCTTCCCGGAGGCAACCCAAAGGGTTCACCAAGGGATACCCTTATAGCCGGTGCTGTCTGCACTATGGTAAATTTTTTAGGGTCTCTTATAGCCTCCCATACATTATCAGTCTCATCCCTTTCCATAATGGCACCGGTAGGGCATACCAGCGAACATTGGCCACAGTTGGTACATGGCGAATCAGCTATCTTTAAATCAAATGGTGGGGCTATGACTGTATCAAAGCCTCTTTTGCTGGGTGAAAGCACACCAACCTTTTGCACCTCACTGCATACCGTGACGCACCTCCTGCATAGTATGCACTTCCTTGGATCCCTTATTATTGAAGGAGATGTATCATCAATCTCTACATCTTGCATTATACCAGTATATTCAATCTCCCTTATATTAAACTCCTTAGCCAGGTCCTGAAGCTCACAATTGCCATTCTTCCCACATGTAAGGCACTCCATGGGATGGTTGCTCAGTATGAGCTCGAGGATAACCTTCCTGGCCTCGATGAGTTCTGGCGTATGGGTCAGCACCTCCATACCCTCCTGCACCAGTGTACTGCAGGATGGCAACCATCCCTTTGCTCCCTTTACATCCACCAAGCATATCCTGCAGGCGCTGGGTCCCCCCAATTCCTTAAGATAGCAAAGGGTCGGGATACGGACACCAGCCTTTTCTGCTGCCTCCAGTATAGTCGTCTCTTCCTCCACTGTTACCTTTCTTCCATCAATACTTAGATTCACCATTCCTATCCCTCCCTTCTATTTAACATCGCATCTCAGGCATCGAGATGCTTCCTTCACAGCTGCCTCTTCCTCTATGTCAAGCTGGACTTCTTTAAAGCCATACAGCCGCTCATTTAATGGAATCTCCTTCTGTACAAGTCTCTCCATAGGAGTCTCTATTATAGGTGCGGAGAGTACCCTGTCTTTTACCTCTTTAGTGTCCATATAGGCTGTGCCACCCAGATATCTGTCTATAGAGTATGCTGCTTTCTTACCCTGGGCTATGGCCTTGATAACTGTGGAAGGCCCTAAGACTACGTCTCCACCTGCAAATATGCCAGGAATATTGGTCATAAGCTCTTTATCCACATACAAGGCATCGCCCTTATCAGGGCAGTTGAACTCCCTCCTGAGGGCCTCTAAGTCCGGAACCTGGCCAGTGGCCTCTACCACAGCGTCGGCCTTTATGAAAAAGTTGCTTCCCTCTACGGGATAGGTTTTCCTCCTGCCTCTCTCATCGAACTCCCCAGCTCTCATCTTAACGCACTCCACCTCTTCTACCCTGCTCCTCCCCTTGAACCTGACGGGATTTACATAGAACATAAACTCCACGCCCTCAAGTCTTGCCTCATCTATCTCATCCTTGTTGGCAGGCATATCGCTCTCCCCACGCCTGTAGAGGACATATACCTTCTCAAACCCCATCCTTCTTAAACTCCTGGCTGTATCCACGGCTACATTTCCCCCGCCTATAACACAGGCTGAATTGCCTTCTATCCTTTTGCCAAACACATTAAACTCTCTTAAGAACTGCACTCCTGAATATACGCCTACCAGTTCCTCACCAGGTATATTCATCTTCACATCCTTATGGGCACCAATACCGATAAATACAGCATCAAATCCCATCCTTTCCAGGTCTGCCACGGACATATCCTCTCCCAGCCTTGTATTAGTCCTTATCTTTACCCCAAGGTCTGTTATTGCCTTTATCTCCTGATTCAGTATATCCCTCGGCAGCCTGTACTCAGGTATCCCCGCTATCAGCATGCCGCCTGCCACGGGAAGAGCTTCAAAAATAGTAACATCGTAGCCTTCTTTTGCAAGATAATAGGCGCAAGAAAGTCCAGCAGGGCCTGATCCAATTATTGCCACCCTGTACCCATTGGACGACTTTTTCTCTTCTTTGATGTCCCTCTCCTTAAGCTCATAATCACCTGCAAACCTCTTTAACGCCTTTATGCTCATCGGTGCATCAATCTGGGCCCTCCTGCATTTGAACTCGCAGGGATGGTCACACACTCTCCCGCATATGGAAGGCAGCGGATTATTTTCCTTTATTATAGACACGGCCTTTACATAGTCCCTGTTTCTGATGGCATCTATATACCTCGGTACATCAACACCGGCAGGACATGCATTCTGACAGGGTGCTATAAACATCGAGGCACATACTGAGGCCCTGCATCTTTTATCCTTTATATGCTCCTCATACTCATCCCTGAAATACCTTATGGTAGATAATACCGGGTTTGGTGCAGTCTGACCAAGGCCACACAGTGCTGTCTTCTTTATAATATTGCCCAGCTTTTCCAGCCGCTCTATATCACCATCCTGCCCCTGACCCTTCGTTATCCTGTCCAGTATCTCCAGCATCCTGGTAGTACCTATCCTGCATGGAGCACACTTGCCGCATGACTCCTCCTTTATAAACTCAAGGAAAAACCTTGCAAAATCAACCATACAGGTATCCTCATCTAAGACGATAAGACCACCCGAACCCATTATGGTACCAAGCTCAGTAAGAGATTCATAGTCCACTGGCGTATTCAGTTTATCTACAGGTATACATCCGCCCGATGGTCCTCCAGTCTGCGCCGCTTTGAACCTTCTGCCTTCAGGTATGCCACCTCCGATGTTAAAAATAATATCACCAAGAGGTGTACCCATGGGCACCTCTACAAGCCCTGTATTGTTAACCTTTCCTGCGAGAGCAAATACCTTTGTCCCTTTGCTCTTCTCATCACCTATCCCAGCAAACCATTCTGCTCCTTTGATAATTATTATAGGTACCTGTGCCAGAGTCTCTACATTATTTATAATTGTAGGTTTACCCCAGAGGCCCCTGTCAGCAGGGAATGGTGGCTTCGGCCTTGGTTCTCCCCTCTTCCCCTCCACCGGGGCTATAAGGGCCGTCTCTTCACCGCAAACGAATGCCCCCGCTCCAACCCTTATATCTACATCAAAGTCAAAGCCCGTCCCAAAGAGATTCTTACCCAGATAGTCCCTGTTCCTGGCATCCCTTATGGCCTTGGTAAGCCTCTCTACTGCCAGAGGATATTCTGCCCTGACATATACATAGCCCTGATTGGAACCAATGGCATACCCCGCTATGGCCATACCCTCCAACACGGAATGAGGGTCTCCCTCCAGTATGCTCCTATCCATGAAGGCACCTGGGTCTCCCTCGTCTGCATTGCAGACCACATACTTGGGTGTCGCCAGAGCCTTAGCTGCAAAACTCCATTTAAGTCCTGTAGGGAAACCGGCACCACCCCTGCCCCTCAAGCCAGATTTCTTCATCTCTTCTATTACATCATGGGGCGTCATTGTCTTTAAGACCTTCCTCAGCGCCTGATATCCATCATTTTCAATATAGTCACCAATAGAAAGCGGGTCTATCCTCCCCACGTTTCTCAATGCAATCTTAACCTGCCTGCTTAAAAACTCCTTATTTTTATATTCCAGTTCCTCTACTGGCTTCCCTTCAATAAGGTGTTTTTCCACTATCCTTCCTACATCCTCAGGCTTTAGATTGCTGTAGTATACGTTTTCCGGAAGTATTCTCATAATAGGTCCGGCACTGCAGGGACCCATACACCCTGTGACCTTTACCTCCACCTCATTATCTATGCCACTTTCTCTTACCCTCTTTAAAAGCTCATCCTTTACCTTCATGCATCCAGACGAAAGACAGCCACCACCGCCGCATACATATACACTCCTTTTCATGCCATCGCCCCCTTTACTGATTTCTGTACTTACCAAGGATTTCTGTCACCCTGTCTGGTTTTACCCTTGTATAGGTATCATCATCTACCATCATTACGGGACCCAGACCACATCCCCCAAGGCATCTTACCACCTTAAGGGTAAACTGCCCGTCATCGGTCGTATCCCCAGGCTTTACCTTCAGCTCTTTACACAGCCTCTCTATGGTCGAATCAGAGCCCTTCACATAGCATGCCGTCCCTTTGCAGATATTAACGGTGTGCCTGCCTTTGGGCTTTAAGGTAAAGAATGAATAGAATGTAGCCACACTGTATATTTCAGCCAATGTATTACCCAGCCTTGAACTTATCTCTTCTAATGCCTCATGGGGCAGATAGCCGAAGTGGCCCTGTACATCCCTCAATACCTCGATAAGCGCCCCCTTCTCTCTGGAATGTCTTGCTATAATCTCATCAATCTCTTTAAATTCCACAATATCACCTCCATCTATTACATAGCATATTTCATGCCAAAAAAATAACGACCTTTTTCATGAGAAAAAGGCCATTATTTCACAACTTTGATATTTACTAATGCTTTTATGCATTAAAAACTATTGTAAAAGTTTGTTAATAATGATATTAATTTAACATTAACAATGCATTGTCGCATTACTATCAATGCTTTGTTACATTAATACCGTACCTGTGAAGCTTTCTTACCACCGTGGATTGATTTACACCAAGAATTTCAGCAATCTCATATGTGGAGCTGTACTTTTCAACGCATTTTATAAAGAGCTCTTTTTCTAGCTGCTCTGTAGCGTCCTTTAAAGGCATTATCCCATTTAACATTATTCCTGATGTCTCCTGAGGTTTAATCAGCTTCAATACCCCCATAGCTGATACATACTTTTCTTCTGTGGTGACAATAAGCCTTTCTATGAGGTTCTCTAGTTCCCTTATATTACCCGGCCAACTGTATCCCATCATCACTTCTATGGCCTCATGGGTTATTACCTTCCCCATCTTATACTTTCGATTAAACCTGTCTAAGAAGAGCTCAACCAAAGGTGGTATATCCTCTATTCTTTCCCTTAGGGGAGGTATAATTATGGGCACAACATTAATCCTGTAGTAGAGGTCTTCACGGAAACTGCCCTCGGAAACCATCTTCTGCAGGTCTTTATTGGTGGCAGTAATAAGCCGTATATTGACATCCTTTTTATTTACCCCACCAAGCCTTATGATTTTTTTCTCCTGTATGACCTCCAGCAGTTTTACCTGAAGGTTTAATGGTAATTCTCCTATCTCATCTAATAAGAGGGTGCCATTATCGGCCATCTCAATAAGGCCGGGCTTGCCTTTAGAACTCGCTCCGGTAAATGCCCCAGTCTCATAGCCAAAAAGTTCTGACTCCAATAGGTTCTCTGGAATAGCTCCGCAGTTCACCTTGATAAAGGGGCCTTTATGCCTGGCGCTGTTTTTGTGTATAAACTCTGCCATAAGGTCCTTCCCAACGCCGGATTCACCCAGTATGAGTACGGTAGAGTCTACCTTAGCCATTCTTTTGGCTACGTCTATGACATTCCTCATTGAATTGCTTACTGCTACTATCTCTCCGCTCTCTATGTCGGGATATGTAGCCCTTGTGTATAGATAGTCTTTTATTTTTTCTATCTCCACCTCTTCTGCAGCCCTGTTCAGACGGTCAAGGTCCCGGGCATTAATCAGGACCATTATCAAATCTCCTTTATCGTCAAAGATGGGACTCCCTGTGGTTAAAAACCTTTTGCTGTTACTGCATTCCTGAAGTACTGTAATGCTCCTTTTCTCCCTTATAACCAGGCTGCTAACCGGTGGATTTAGCTGACATTTGTTTACAATATCCCTTATGTTATCCCCTTCTTTTACTTCTATCCCAAGCATCTCCATAAAAGCCCTGTTTATATGAAATATCTTACCATCCGTATCGCATATCAAAAGTCCGTCTGTGCAATTTTCTATGATGGCTTTTAGCTCTGTATTGTAAGCCATAATAGCCTCACTGCTCTTTATTTCTTTACTAAGCAGATATGGAAGGCACATACCTATCTCCGCTATACCCTGGTATACTGCTATTGCCTTATCCCTGCATGACGGATATCCGCAGGCACCGCAGTTTAATTCATCTTCTCTTCTATTTTTACCTGTATATGATAGAATTCGGCTGAGATCATCCTCTGATGGCTGAGCCAGTTTTTTATACCTTTTCTGAAATCTTTTTGTAAGGTCTAAGTTAAATGCTTCTATATCTTCGTAGGTCTTGTCTCTTGTTTTCTCCATATATGAAAGTACCTTTTGCCTCGATAGAAAACGATTTTTACCCTTTAAGTCCGGGCCTGATATGCAGCCCTTGCAGAAGAGTATATCTATGAGCGCTGGTGGGTTTTTCATCTCATGGAAAGATTCTAAGAACTCTATGCAGTCCTCCTTGCCCTCCACTATCATGTAATCTACAGGAAATTTTTCATTTATCAGGGTGGCCAGGCCTCCTGATAAAGGCATCTCTCTAGATACCCCTGTTACTGAAAATCCCTCATCAAAATCTCCATTGACTTCTAATAATGATTTATTTCTTTTTAAAATAGCCTTGAGCTCACTGAAGGTAAGGACCTCATCAACTAAATCCGACCTCAACCTCTCGTCTTTTTTAGCAACGCAAGGCCCTATAAATATAACCAAGGCATCAGGATTTTTGCTCTTTATATATTCGGCAGTACACTCCATGGGTGACTTTATCGGAGCAAGATATGACAAAAGATGTGGAAAATGAACCTCAATGAGATTTACCACTGCAGGACATGCAGAACTGATTACCGGCTTATTTTTTGACATATATTTTAAATATTCTTCAGTCATAATATCTGCACCCATGCTGACTTCATAAACTCCTTTAAAACCCAATTTCCTCATAATGCCAGGTAGTTTACATGGGTCATCAAAGGCTGCAGGAAAACTGGGGGCCAGAATAGCATAGGCATTGCCCCTTTTAATCAATTTTAAGGCATTCTTCGTCCCGTCCAGTATCTCCTTGGCATCCTGGCTGCACACCTTTACGCAGTTGCCGCAGCTTATGCACCTCTCAGCTATGATCTCTGCCTTCCCATCATACACCTTGATGGCCTTAACAGGGCAGTTTCTTATACAAGCATAACAGGCCCTGCACCTCTCCCTGATAGTGGAGACAACCTGCATAAAATCATCTCCCAATTCCTTCTTTATTAATATTATATACTTTTGTTAATTTTACATCAATATATATCTACAAAATCACTTCACTTTGTGATATGTGTCACAGAAATATCACCCTCAATGGATTAATATGTTCACAGATGAAAAAATTGAAGGAGGTACACAATCAATGAGTATGTTTTGTTATCAGTGTCAGGAGGCCTCAAAGGGCATAGGATGCGTACATCGCGGTACATGCGGCAAGACCGATGATACCGGCAATATGCAGGATTTATTGATATACACATTAAAGGGAATAGCAATGATGAATGCCCAGGCAAGAAAAGCTGGAATTAACGATGCAAATACCGACACCTTTATAATGGATGGTCTATTTTCCACAATAACCAACGTAAACTTTGATAAGAATTATTTTGTAGAAAAAGTAAGAGAAGCACTCTCACTCCGTGAGAAGATAAAGGCACAGCTCAAAGAGGCAGGAGTCAATCTGGATAACATGCATGATGCAGCCACATGGTATGCTGACTCCGAGGAGAAATTTGGTAAAAAGGCCCAAAATGTTGGTATACTTTCCACAGAAAATGAAGACATAAGGTCACTAAGGTCACTCATATTGTATGGCGTAAAGGGTATGGCAGCCTATGCTTACCACGCAGCCAACCTTGGATATATTGACCCTGAAATTTTTGAGTTTATGGAAAAGGCCCTTATTGCCACACTGGATGACACCATGACTGTAGATGACTATGTAGCCTTGACTATGGAGACAGGTAAGTATGGGGTAAATGTAATGGCCCTCCTTGACAAGGCCAACACATCCACATACGGAAACCCGGAGATAACAAAGGTAGACATCGGCGTCAGGAATAACCCAGGTATACTCATAAGCGGTCACGACCTTAAAGACTTAGAGCAGCTCTTAGAGCAGACTCAAGGTACAGGTGTTGACGTATATACCCATGGTGAAATGCTCCCGGCACACTACTATCCGGCATTTAAGAAATATCCCAACTTCGCTGGAAACTACGGAAACGCATGGTGGATGCAGGATAGAGAATTTGAGAGCTTCAACGGCCCAATCCTCATGACCACAAACTGCTTAGTACCCCCAAGGGATTCCTACAAGGACAGGGTATACACAACCGGTGTTGTAGGATTTGAGGGGGTAAAGCATATCCCTGAAGGACCTGATGGCAAGAAGGACTTCTCAGAGATAATAGAACATGCTAAAAGGTGTAAACCTCCTATAGAAATTGAAAATGGCGAAATAGTGGGTGGATTTGCTCACGAACAGGTGTTCAGCCTTGCTGATAAGGTTGTAGAAGCAGTAAAATCAGGGGCAATAAAGAGGTTCTTTGTAATGGCAGGCTGCGACGGCAGGTTCAAGGACAGGAGATATTACACAGAATTTGCCAAAGCCCTTCCAAGAGACGCCGTGATCCTCACTGCAGGATGCGCAAAGTACAGATACAACAAATTAGACTTAGGAGATATAAACGGGATACCGAGGGTTCTGGATGCGGGACAGTGCAACGATTCGTATTCCTTAGCACTGATAGCCCTTAAGCTAAAAGAGGTATTTGGATTGGACGATATCAACGAGCTGCCCGTATCATATAACATAGCCTGGTACGAACAAAAGGCTGTAATAGTTCTGCTGGCTCTTCTCTACCTTGGAGTAAAGGATATCCACCTGGGCCCGACACTACCTGCATTCCTATCACCCAATGTAGCCAAGGTGCTGGTAGAAAACTTCGGCATTGGTGGTATCACCACTGTGGAAGATGACATCAAGATGTTCATGGGTGCATAACAATATAATTAAAACCTCCGGAAAAACTCCGGGGGTTTTAATTACTCTTAAAGATAGCCCTTATTTAACTTTATTATATATAATCAAATATCAGTGTTGTTTCCTTTAAAATAATTCTTCAGTCCATTTCACACAACTTTAATAGCATAAAATCCAGGTAGAAAATAAATAATATTATAGGCTTGTTTGCCATAAATATAACCACATCATACATTGCTATCTTTAATATAATTAATAAATTTCTTCACTGCAGTTGGATAAGCAGATAGGTCTATGTGAACATAGGTGCCAAGACAGTTTTTATATCTATATCCGCATGGCCAGGCCTCATTTCCACCCAGTTTATGTACTAAATATGACATACATGGATACCCACCTGAAACCTTCGAATAATGAAATTCATGTCCCCTAATCGTTTCACCTTTATTAAAAAGTACATTGTCCTCTATTACGTCTACTTTTACATAACCAAAATGGTTTAGCCTATCTGTCATAATGGTATCTACATTATATATGCCTGCCATGGGGTATTTACTTCCATCTTTGCAGGTTATTGACCGCGTAAGGTACATAAACCCACCACACTCCGCATACACTGCCATTCCGCTTTCTACCGCATTTCTTATGGACTCCATCATTCCTATATTATTGCTGAGCCTCTCAGCAAAGACCTCTGGAAAACCCCCGCCTATGTATACTCCCGATATCCCGGCAGGCAGTGAACTGTCATGAATTGGACTGAACGGCACCAGTTCAGCACCCGATTCCATAAATACATCCATAGTATTTTTATAGTAAAAATTAAATGCTTCATCATAGGCATAAGCAATCTTTACTCTTTTGTTGATAACCGAAACACCAGTATCTCCTCCATCACTGCAACAGTCAATATTGACAGCAGACTCCAATATTCTGTCTATATCAATATTTTCTTCCACACAATCATACAGATCTTCAAGCTTTTTATTCAGACCCTCCATCTCAAAAGCCGGTATAAGGCCAAGATGCCGCTCAGGCAGTCTAAAGTCCTCATTATATGGCAGATAGCCAAATACGTTTAGTTTTAGGTCTCTCTCGATACACTCCTTTAAAAGTCTAAAATGTCTTTCACTTCCCACTCTATTTAGTATTACCCCAACTATGTTTACATTTTTATCATAGTGCATGTATCCCATAACCATAGCAGATACACTGGCAGACATTGCGCCAGCATCCACAACCAATATTACAGGTATATCAAGGCGTTTTGCTATGTCAGCACTACTGCCATTGCTCGTGCTGTCCATCCCATCATACAAACCCATAACACCCTCTACAATTGAGATATCAGCACCAAACGCATTTTTAATAAATACAGAAAGAATATTTTCTCTGCTCTGCATATAAATATCAAGATTGCATGAATATTTACCTGTGGCACACCTATGATATGATGTATCTATATAATCCGGACCAACCTTGAACGGCTGCACAACGTATCTTCTTGAAAGCGCACCCATTATCCCAATACAGGCCGTTGTCTTGCCCGCACCCGAATGCGTTCCAGCTATCATTATCCCTTTATGCATCCTCATATCCCTCATTCATCTTTACTATTTAAATTTTTATAAGCCTAAAGCTAAATTGACTGTATAGAATTTCCCCTTTAAGCTTTTCTATATCTAACAACAGCGTTCTAAAAACTAAATGCCATATTTCATTATCACAAGCATTACTATCATAGAACATTATATTACAAATAGATGAAGAAAAATAATAAAATTTATATAGGTCAACAAAAAGTCGTCAATAAATATTGGGCACAGGTTACACAAGCAGATGCAGATATTGCAAAATTTCATTATGAAATTAATTCTGATTTAGGTGTAAGAACCATGTTGAGAATGATATGTAACATCAAATGCACCCTTAAAGAGAGTCTATGATACTCTTGAATTCGTGGCAAGTGCAGCCGGGGCATCCGGCATGGACGCCGGATGAGCCGAGTTGAGGCAAGGACGCCGAATGGAGGCGTACCCGGCGGAACGCAACCACGAATTATTAGAGTATCAAGACGAACGATCAGGTGCATAGATGTTGCTATCATTCGTGGAATACTGCTTTGTACACTAAAATCATTTGATAATTATATAATAAAAAAGTACACTGAATAAAAGGGGGAAGACATAGTGCTTTTATTAAAAAACGGAAATGTATATACCATGGCAGGCCAGGTAATAGAGGGTGGGGATGTCCTCATAAATGAGGGCAAAATCCTTGAGGTGGGCCGTAATTTAAACCATTCTGGTGTCAAGGTAATGGATGTCACCGGGAAATTTGTAATGCCTGGTATTATAGATGCCCATTGCCACCTTGGCATGTGGGAAGACGCTGTTGGTTTTGAAGGAGACGACGGCAACGAGGAGACAGACCCGGTAACACCGCACCTCAGGGCTATAGATGGCATAAACCCTATGGACAGAAATTTTGAGGAGGCCTATCAGGGCGGAGTAACTACAGCGGTAACGGGGCCCGGGAGCGCCAATGTCATAGGTGGACTTTTCACTGCCTTAAAGACGTACGGCAAAAGAGTAGATGACATGATTGTGAAGAACCCTGTTGCACTGAAAATAGCCTTTGGTGAAAATCCCAAATGGGTATATGGGGAACAGAAGAAGTCTCCAAGGACCCGTATGGCCATAGCCGGTATACTCAGGGAAGAATTGACAAAAGCAAAAGAATATATAGAGGGAAGGGCAAAACCAGATGATGACGACAGGCCGGAACTGGACCTGAAGATGGAAGCGATAGCAAAGGTCTTAAAAGGGGAGATACCATTGAAAGCCCATGCTCACCGGGCTGATGATATCTTCACTGCCATAAGGATAGCGAAAGAATTCAACGTAAGGCTCACACTTGACCACTGCACCGAAGGACATCTAATTGTGGAGTATCTAAAAGAAGAGGGCTATCCATGCATAGTTGGTCCATCTCTCTCTGAAAGGTCGAAGGTAGAACTTAGAAATCTTACATTTAAGACCCCTGGCATACTATCGAAAGCCGGTATCCCTGTGGCCATAATGACAGACCACCCGGTAATCCCGTTGCAGTATATAACCCTCTGTGCATCCCTTGCAGTAAGAGAAGGCATGGACGAAATGGAAGCACTTAAGGCCATTACCATAAATCCTGCAAAGATAGTCGGCATCGATGACAGGGTAGGAAGCATAGAGGCAGGCAAGGACGCAGACATAGCAATATTTGAAGGAAATCCCCTGGACATACGAAACAGATGTTATGCTACCATAATAAACGGAAGATTAATATATAAGAGAGATTGATATATTTAGCCCATAAATTTTATGGGCTAAAATTTTAACTTGAGTATTATGATAAGAATATTGTAAAATATAGAAAAGAACTATTGGGAGGTGTTTTCAAATGCCACAAATTACGCCACTGGGTAAAATCGACATCTCTGATGATGTTATAGAGCAGATAGCCGGTGCTGCTGCATCAGGCATATATGGAGTAAAGAACATGGCAAGCAAGAATACTATGGATACCATTACGGGCCTGGTACGGAAAGATAACCCTGCCCGAGGGGTCAAGGTTGTCAGGAAAGAAGAGGGGTTGGTAATCAGCATTCATATAATGGTAGATTATGGCGTCAATATGCAGGCAGTAGGCAACAACATAATCGAAAGGGTCAAATACGCAGTTGAAAAAATGACAGGCGAAATGGTAGATAAAGTTATTATAAATATAGATGGTATCATGGCATAAGGGGGATTTACTTACTTGATAGACGCGAAGGAATTCAAAAGACGTATGGAAGGAGCGCTAAAGGGGCTCTCCTTAAATAAAGATTATATAAATTCACTGAATGTTTTTCCTGTACCTGACGGTGATACAGGCTCAAACATGCTTGCCACTTTGGAAAGGGCTATAGCGGAGGTAAGGAAATGCGGCGACGACCAGTCTGTTTCTGCTCTTGCTGAAGCAGCAGCTTTTGGCTCGCTCATGGGAGCCAGGGGAAACTCTGGAGTAATATTATCTCAGCTATTCAGAGGTTTTGCAGATGGCTGCAAGGGAAAGGTTGAACTGGGGATAAAAGACCTTGCTTATGCTATAGACAGTGCAGTAAAAAAAGCATATAGAGCAGTAAATAAGCCTGTAGAGGGCACAATGCTTACGGTAGCAAGAGAGATTGCATACAGATCTAAGAATTTATCCACAGAGACAGATCTGGATAGTTTCCTCAATGAGATTTTGAAGGCAGCTAAAGAGGCTTCTGCTAAGACCCCGACAATGCTAAAGATATTGAGGGATGCAGGAGTTGTTGACGCGGGAGGAGAAGGCCTGGCTGCAATGATAAAGGGTATGCTGGACTCTGCCAATATTGAGGGTGTTGAGGTTGGAGGAACTCCAGCAAGACCTGAATACTATAATGAAGACCTGAAATATACCTATTGTACAGAGCTTATCATAAACTCCAGCGAGGATAAGGTAGCATACCTAAAAGGCAGGCTATCACGCCTTGGAGACTCAATGATTGTAGCAGGCAGCGGTGATATTATAAAGGTACACATTCACACCAATGAACCAGGAAAAGTGATAGACATATCCAAGGGATTAGGCGAACTATACGACATTAAAATTGACAATATGAGGAGACAGCACAGGGAGACACTTTTCCAGGAAAGGAAACCTTATGGATTTGTAATTGTAGCTGAAGGAAATGGATTTATTGAAACATATAGTAGTATTGACAATGTATCGGTTGTAAAGGGTGGTATAACGTCCAATCCCAGTGTAGAAGAATTGAAATCAGCATCAGAGGGGCTCTATGCCCGTGAGGTTTATATTTTCCCGGGCAACAAAAATGTCATTATGACAGCACAAAAGGTAAAGGAACTTGCAGATATACCAATCTATGTCATACCAACCAGGACAATACCCGAAGCTGCTGTGGCATTATCTGCCTTCGACCCGACTATTGATTCATCATTCAACGAATCAGAGATGCTAAAAGCTCTGCAAGGAGTGACTGTCGGCGGCGTTGCAGTGGCATCTAAGGATGTCAATATGAATGGTTTTAACCTGCAAAAAGGGGATTACCTTGCTGTGATAGGCGATGATGTGGTAGGCCAGGCCGATTCAGATAAGGAAGCACTCTTTCTCCTACTGGACAAAATGATTGACGGAGGAGAGTCTCTGGTGACAATATATAGAAGTCAAAAGGAAGAGGATAATGACATAGTACAGGAAACAAATAAGAGATTTCCTGGGGTTGAGATAGCATTTGAATACGGTGGTCAACCGCTGTATGATTATCTTGTATGTAAGGAGAACTAATTATGAGTATATGTATTGTAACAGATAGCTGTTCAGATCTACCGGAAGAACTCATAAATCAGTACGGAATAGTAGTTGCACCGCTTATAACTAATTTTGAGGATGCATCATACAGGGATGGGGTTGACATCAAGCCGTCTGAGTTTTATGAAATGCTGGCAAATGCCAGATCTATACCTACTACAGGCATGGTAACACCTGAATATTTCAAAGAACTTTTTGCCAGGCTCATAAAAGAATATGATACCATTATTGGCCTGTTTTTCTCATCAAAACTCAGCGGCACATATAACTCGGCGGTTGTCGCCAAAAAAAACTTTCCAGGGGAAGATATAACAGTAATAGATACAAAAGGGGTGACGCTGGGACATGGCCTCATAGTCCTCAAAGCTGCCCGCATGGTGGAGGAAGGTACTGCAAAAGAAGAAATTTTAAAAGAGGTAAACAGAATGATACCCAACATGAAATATGCTCTTGCCTTTAATAATTTAGACTATCTTCACAAAGGCGGTAGGCTCTCCTCATCTCAAAGAATAATAGGGAACCTTCTAAATGTAAAGCCTATACTGGGGGTAGAGGATGGAGAGCTGAAGATAATGGAGAGGGCCAGAGGCAAGAAAAAAGCCTTCCAATGGATTGTTGACTACATTAAGAGTTTTAATGTAAACCTTAAGAGTAAGACTATAGGGATAAACCACACCAACTCTCCTGAGGATGCAGATGAACTGGAAAGAATTATAATGGATAATTTTAAGGTAGGAGAAATAATAAGGTCTCAAGCCGGCGCTGTAATAGGTACCCATGCAGGGCCTGAGGCTGTGGGAATATATTTTGAAAAAGAGTGAGGATTATCCTTACTCTTTTTTATCAATAACTTCTCCATTGTTTTTGAATCAATTAGTTGCAGCTTACTCATATTTCAACCTCTATCTGCTGGATTCCAATAAATTCAGGAATATTCTTTCTCTCTTCAAGGTTCATTTCCTCAAGGCATAATTCTATTACCTCTTTTAGTTTAAGTTGTAGCTCATCCAACGTATCAGTCACGTAGATTATTCAAAGGGTAATCTCCTATTTTTGTGATATAATATAATATATAAAAAATGGAAAGGGAGACCATACATGGATTTAACAGAACTTGAGGAACTTATAAAGACCAGAAGGTCTATAAGGGTATGGGAAGACAGTGATATACCCGATGAACTTATAAGAAAGGCACTGGATATAGCTACATATGCCCCAAGCGGTGGCAACCATCAATCGTGGAAATTCTATGTGGTGAAAAATAAAGAGGTGATTGATAAGATTGCAGATGCTGTCCAGAGTAGTGCTGATACCATTGCGGCCTGGCCAGAGGCAAAGAAAATGGGTGACACCATAGAGAGGTGGAATAAGACATCGGCATTTTTCCGCACAGCACCCTGCCTCATAGCAGCCTGTGCAGGAGCATATTCATCCACAGCGGATAGCCTCATGAGGTCCAGAATGGAGTTTGACGAACAGGCTAAAAAGATGGTAAAGGCGCGAGATATGGCCTCATCGAGGGTGCAATCGGTAGCAGCGGCAATTGCCTATATGCTCCTTGCCTTTCATCAAATGGGGCTTGGAGCAGTATGGATGACAGGACCTGTCCAGGCTCAAGAGGAGATAGAAAAGATACTAAATATCCCTGATGACCTTGATTTTGTAGCCTTGATTCCCGTAGGATACCCAGCAGAGACACCAAGGCCCAAGCAGATGAGGCCATTGGATGAGGTGGTTGAATTTATAAAGTAAGAAAAAGGACACGGTCAGGCTTTATATATCGCCCGGTTGTGTCCTCTCTTTGTTATTATAATACTGATAGAGGTAGCATTTAATCATCCCGTTATACAATTTTCTCTTTTTGTCTGCCTTTTGGCCGAACAGTTTTTCAAATTCATCGTGGGCGCTGAGTATAAAGTAGGACCAGCCGTCAAAGCCTTTGAAAACCATGCCCATATCCTTATATAGGTTTTCTACCTCATCCTCTTCTCCCATCCTCTCGCCATAGGGTGGATTGCAGATGATATATCCGTTCTTATCCCTGAGGAATATGTCCCTCATATCTATGCGTTTAAAAGAGATGTATTTTTCCGTGCCAGCCTTTCTGGCATTGCTCCGCGAGAGTTTCACGGCCTGGCCATCTATGTCAGACCCCATAATATTGAGCTTCGCATCCGTACTTATGAGAGACACTGCTTCCTCTCTTGCACTCTTCCACAGCCTTTCTGGTATCCTCTCCCACTTCTCCGAGATAAACTCCCTGTTAATACCCGGTGCGGTATTGGTGCCTATCAGAGCCGCCTCTATGGGGATAGTCCCCGAACCGCAGAATGGGTCTAAGAACGGCATATCAGGCCTCCACCTGCTTATTTCAATCATGGCAGCGGCTAAGGTCTCACGTAGGGGTGCCTCGTTGGAGATCTCCCTGTATCCCCTCTTGTGAAGGCTTGACCCGCTGGTGTCTATCATAAGCGTGGCCATGTCCTTGATTATCCCGAAGTGTATCTTGTACTGCGGTCCGTCCTCCTCAAACCACTCCTTCCTGTACCTCTTCTTCATGCTTTCCACTATGGCCTTTTTGACAATGGCCTGGCAGTCCGGTATGCTGAATAGTTTTGACCTTAAGGAATAGCCATTTACCGGAAAGGCAGCATTGACAGGAAGCCAGTCAGCCCACGGCAGAGCCTTTGTCCCCTCAAACAGTTCATCAAAGGTCTCTGCCTTAAACTCTCCCAGCTTTACAAGGACTCTCTCGGCGCTCCTCAGCCAAAGGTTGGCCCGGCAGACGGCCATCTCATCCCCGACGAAGATCACCCTGCCATCCTCTACGGTTACATCTTTATAACCCAATTTCCTTATCTCTTTTGCTACAATTGATTCAACTCCTAAAAGTGTTGTCGCTATAAGGTCTATTTTTGCCATTTCATCTTATCCTTCCAATGTAGATTTGATATTATCTATGAGCTCGGCTATGGACTTTTCTGCATAAGGGTCTTTCTGATTCAAGATTTCTAATGCAGAGTTTGCGTAGCTCAAAGCATCTTCCAGGTTGCCTTGTTCAAATAATATCCCGGCTATACTGTTCAAGTTATATGCTATGTATTTATTGTTTCCAATTTTCTTGTAGTATGAAATACTTTTATGATAGTACTTCAAGGCCTTGGATATATCCTTCATCTGACTGTATACCTCTGCAAGATGGTTACAGGCAATGGCCAGGCCGCTAAAATCATTCATTATTTTATAACCGGCAAGTTCCTTACGGAAATAATTTGCCGCATCAAGGTAGTTCTCCTGAGATAGCTCAACAATTCCAAGCATGTCATATACCTCTAAGGTTCTGTCTCTGTGGCCCATCTCATTGCATATTTCCAGGTATTTAAGAGCGATTCTCTTTGCATCAACGTATCTTTCGGCAAGCAGCAGGGTATAGGCAAAATGATATAGAGAGTTTAAGTATATCATATAATAATAACTGCCAACAATATAGTCATTATTTAACAATCTATTAAAAAGTGATAAAGACATGTCTAAATTACCTGAGTGGGAATATGATCTTGCCAGATAAAGTATACTTAGTGAGTTTAACGGCTCAGTCTTTGATGTTATTTTTGACAGGTATTCTATTGCATCCCCATATTTCTTTAGACGGAAGGACAGAATCCCGGCCATAAGGCGGACAAAACCACTTTCTTCCTCATCCATAGTCTCAAGTCTTTCAAAGAGCTTTGCCATATATTTATCAGCAAGTGAATACTCCTGCGAAAATAATGACACAAAGGTCTTTATGAAAAGGTGGTCGCACTTTGATACACAATTTTTTGTTTTGCAGTTATCATTACCGTCAAGATAATCCAGTGATACATCAAGCCGCCTTGATACTAATTCCAATTTATCTACAGTTGGATTTATCTCACCGGATTCCAGCTTGCTTATATACCCCTTTGAGAAACCTTCGCCCAGCTTATCTCGTGTGAGCCCCTTTTCTACTATTATAGACTTTATCCTTTTTGCCATCTTCTCAGTATCCATATAAACACACCTCTGAATAGATTATACAGTAATTTGCAGGGCAAATAAAGTTGAATATATCCAATCGATAAAATTTTTGGTTGAATATATTCAACATATAATAAATTTTAAGGTTATTTTGAATAAACAGTTGACAAAAGAAATGAATGGTTTTATTATATTTAATAATGACTGAATAAATTTTCGTCTTGATTAAGGCTATGTATTTTTAAAATTCTATTCTTACGTTCTTTGCTAAGCCTGCCATGCCATATTTTTGTTGGAGCCTATTAAATTTTTTTGTTTTTGGATAGGCTTTTAAAGAGCCGTGTATATTTTGCAATATACACGAGAGAAAGGAATACATGCGAATCCTTATACATTTATATAAGTATATCCAATGACAATATCAAATATAACCGTGAAAAGATACACAATTTCCATAATACAATGCAGAGGGTATATCAGGAACTGGAAAGAGAGGGAGTGATAAATACGAAGAGGGGGATGGGAAGTTTTGCTACAGAGGATGAAAGCCGTGTAAGGAATATAAGAGACAGCATGGCCCGGGAGCTCATTGAAAACTTTATAAAAGAGATGAACGGCCTGGGGTTTGCCTATAAGGAAATAGCTTCAATGATTGAAATATATTGCAGAGAGGAGATGGGGACCAATGAGTGATTTCTTAAAGGCGGTCAATCTCAAGAAGAGATACAGCAGCAAATGGGCATTGAGGGGCGTGGATTTAAATATTGAAAAAGGAAGGATAGTTGGACTTTTGGGACATAATGGAAGCGGCAAGTCTACCCTTCGTGAGGGTAGCTCAGGTGCAGGCTGTATACGCAGGACAACTGTGGAATGCAATCCTTAAGGACTCGATAAGCTTTTACCTTCTTGGCACAGGATTTCTCGCGTTTGGAATAATTACCGGTATATTTTCCTACACTGTATACAGGTCTATAGATATACCGTTTATCAGGTTTCTTGCAGCATTTATAGCATATATACTGCCAGGCTATATAGCACAAAAATTGTCTGAATGGACGGTGGATATCCTCCCGCCAATCTGGATGAAGATCTATGGGTTTTCTACTTTGAATTCGGTTTTTAACCCGGGTAGCGTTTCAATATCATTGACTCCAGGCATATTCTATATATTAATAGCAGTCCTTATGTTTCTTTCGGCAGGGTGGCTATATGAAAATAGAATGGAGGTATTATAGTGAGATACAGAAATCTGGTAATTTTAGTTGCACTCTTCAGCGAACATCTTTGACTCAAAAAGCTGTTGATTTTTTAACATATATGTGCTAATATATAGTCAGAACTTAATAAGAAGGCAGTAACTTCAGGGCAGGGTGCAATTCCCGACCGGCGGTAAAGCCCGCGAGCCGAAAGGCAGATCCGGTGAGATTCCGGGGCCGACAGTACAGTCTGGATGGGAGAAGTGTTTTTTTGTTGGGTTTAAAATCCTGAAGGTTATTGCCTTCGGGATTTTTTGATAGGAGGGGTCTAAATGGAAATGGTTCATAAAAGAACAACAGTACTTGTAAAGACTGGTATGTTAGCTGCTATAGCTACTGTACTTATGTTTATTGAATTTCCACTGCCTTTGTTTCCAGCATTTTTAAAGATGGATTTGAGCGAGGTGCCTGCACTATTGGGGAGCTTTGCTTTAGGGCCAATGGTAGGCGTACTTATAGAACTTATAAAGAATGTGCTTCATATAGCTATTAAGGGCACGACCACCGCAGGTGTGGGAGAACTGGCAAACTTCTTAGTTGGAAGTGCACTGGTAGCTACAGCCGGCGTTATGTACCAAAAACATAAGACAAGGCATGTGGCCGTAATGTCGATGATGCTGGGGACGCTGTTTATGACTGTATTGGGGTGCCTTTTTAACTACTTTGTGCTTTTACCCTTATATCAGACAATGATGGGTATACCAATGGATGCTATAGTTAAGATGGGCAGTGAAGTGAACTCTTTAATTGTGAATGTAAAGACCCTGGTGCTGTTTGGGATAGCTCCATTTAATATTTTAAAGGGACTGGTAGTATCCTTGATTACTTTGCTGGTATACAAGAGGTTATCGCCTATACTTCATAACTAAAAATTGACCCTCATACTTTCTTTCCTTCATTCATATACATAGTATATGCAGAGGAGGAGGAGTATGAGGGTCTTTATTTTTTTGCTCATAATAGCCCTTGTATTTGTCTATGGGTGCGGCAGCCGTGAGGCTGAGAAAATAGTGGAAGAACCGAAGCTGCACCCCATAGATCCTGAGAGTGTAGATGAAGAAAATAATGAGGCTCAAGACGATAGGATCCTCATGATAAATGTCTATATGACCAAAAATAATAAGATTGTTTCTATGCCCTTTGAGGAATACGTTAAGGGTGTGGTGGCGGCCGAGATGCCGGCGGCCTTTGAGATGGAAGCATTAAAGGCTCAGGCCGTGGCTGCCAGGACATATGCCCTGTCCAGGCTGAAAGAGTTTGGCGGATCGGGATGTGAGCTGCATAAGGGGGCTGATATATGCACTGACTTCACCCACTGCCAGGCCTATGCAGAAAAGGGTGATATGGTACCTGCCTGGGGTAAGGATACAGACTATTACTGGGATAAGATATCCAGGGCTGTGGAGGATACAAAGGGTGAGGTGGCCATGTATGAGGATCTGCTGATAGATCCCGTATTTCATGCAATATCAGGAGGCAAGACGGAAAATTCCGAGGATGTTTGGAGGAATAGTATACCATACTTAAGGAGTGTAGACAGCCCTTATGAAGAGGAGGCCTCAAAATTTAAAACCACTGTGGAGTATTCCAGGAGGGATTTTGTAAACATACTTAAAAGAAATGTGCAGGGGCTTAAGATAAACGAGAATAAGCTTTCTTCGGAAGTTAAAATAATTGACTATACAGTAGGCGGTAGAGTAAGAAATATAAAGGTGGGCAATAAAGTAATATCGGGTCGGGACTTCCAGACGTATATGGGCTTGAATTCCAATAATTTTGTTTTTGAATTTAATGGTGATACCATAAAGATTATTGTCACTGGTTACGGACATGGTGTGGGTATGAGCCAATACGGAGCAAACGGCCTGGCCAAACATGGCTATACATATGTTGATATATTAAAGCATTATTATCAGGGCATAGAAGTAACCAACATGTGGTGGGTATTAGAAAATTAGATGTATAAACCTCCAACAAATGGTTATACTACCTGTTGGAGGTGGAAAAATGAAACGAATTTCGGAGTGGTGGAAAAAGATATATGACGTGATGAAGACCCAGAGCTTTTTTGTGCTATTATTTGTATGTATTGTGGCGGTAGCGGTGACTGCTGTCTATGTCACTACATATAACAGGAATAAACTGTCGCAAGAACCGCTAAGCGATGTGCAGAATCTGGATAATGCCCTGAAAAGCGACAACTCAAAGATAATAGTTACCGACTCACAAAAAACAGAAGAACCGAAAGAGGTTAGTGAAGAGGTAAAGGAGGATGTAACAAAAGGGAATGCTGCTACCAGTCAGGAGACACCTGAAGAAACCGTGCAGAATAAAGCAGCAGCTCCCAAAAAGTCTGGTACATCTCCAAACATAAAACCTGTATCATCACAGAAGTCATCAAGTGTTCAGGCAAAAAACAGTGCATGGATAAAACCGGTTGATGGTATAGCTGGCAACGGATTTGCTGTTGACAGTATGGTATACTCAGAGACTTTAAAGCAGTGGACAACACACAATGGGATGGACATAAAGAGTGAGTTTGGCAACGATGTAGTGGCAGTGGCGGATGGTACTGTAAAAAGGGTCTACACGGATGGGAAATTAGGTGTAACGGTAGAAATGGACCTGGGCAATGGGATAACTGCCCGCTACAGTAACCTGGATAGCAGCGTAGAGGTGGAGGAAGGACAGAATGTAAAGGCAGGGGATGTTATAGGGAGGATTGGAAATACTGCGCTGTTTGAGATAGCTGATGGTGACCACCTGCATTTTGAGGTGTTGAAAGATGGTAAGAATGTTAATCCCGCTGACTATGTAAAATATTAGGTGAATTAATTGGCCTGGCCATGATGCCAGGCCTTTATTTTTTTACACTGAAAACCGATATTGTCCATATCAGCATGCCAGCAACATCTATGCACCTGGGCATTCGTCTTGATACTCTACGATTCTGGCTGCATTCCGCCGGGTACGCCTACATGCGGCGTCCATGCCAGATGCCCCGGCTGCATTTGCCTCTCATTAAGAGTATCATGGACTCGCTTTAAGGCTGCATTTGATGTTGCATGTCATGGTACATTAGTTCTTACATCAGAATAAACATTCTGATATAATATAGATATAGCTGGGGAGGGGAGCATATGAGCAGAAGGGATAGGGTATACGAAGCGCTGCAGAGGCTTCAAAGGACAGATAACCGCTGGTACACCACAGAGGAAATAGCTGAAAAGGCTGGCATAAGCCGCAATAACTGCAGCACAGAACTCAACTGCCTGATCGAAGAAGGAAAGGTCAAAAAAAAGAGGGGTAGGCCGGTACTCTACTCCATAGCAGAAAATGTTATAAGTGATGACCAGCCGTTAAAGGTAAGGATACTGGATAAGAGTTTGCCATCCTTTGATAATCTGATAGGTACATCCGGCAGCCTCGCTTCAGCCATCGAGCAGGCAAAGGCTGCCTGTATCTATCCGCCTCATGGCCTGCCCACGCTTATAGTAGGTCCCACAGGGGCAGGGAAATCGCTTTTTGCAGAACTCATGTATAACTACTCTAAAGAGGCTGGGGTTATAAATAAAAATGCCCCATTTGTGGCTTTTAACTGTGCGGATTTTGCCAACAACAAGGAGTTATTGATGGCCCACCTTTTTGGCAGTTCAAAAGGGGCATATACAGGGGCGGACAGCGACAGGCCAGGCCTGGTGGAAAAGGCCAACGGCGGTATGCTTTTCTTGGATGAGGTTCACAGGCTTCCACCCGAGGGGCAGGAGATGCTTTTTTATCTTATGGATAAGGGCGAATACAGGAAGCTGGGCGAAACTGCTTCGAGAAGGGCCAGCATTATGATCGTGGCCGCTACTACCGAAGACCCTACCTCTTTACTATTGGCTACATTTTTGAGAAGGATACCGGTGGTGATAAGTTTGCCATCACTTGCAGAAAGGCCGATTGAGGAAAGGCTGGAACTGATAAAAGATATTGTAAAGATAGAATCTGAGAGGATAGGCAAACCTATAGATATGGTAGACGACGCAATGAAGGCTTTTCTTGTATATCAGTGCAGTGGCAATATCGGCCAGCTGAAGAACGATATACAGATGTCTGCCGCAAAAGCATTCTTGAAATACAGAACCGGGATAAAAGACAGGCTTATTATCACAGCTGACGAACTACCGATTCATGTTAAAAACAGCCTGCTTAATATAGACAGCAGAAGGGATATACAAAAGGTCCTCCAGGAAGCTGATAAAAAAGAAGAGATAAAGGTTCACGGAATAGATTTCTTAAAAACTGATTTCTACGAAAAGCTTGAGGATAGGATTGAAAAGCTTAAATCACAGAATTACCAGGATGATGACATAGAAAAAATACTGGATACAGAGATAGAGTCATATTATGGTCAGCTTTCGATTGAATTTAAAAAGGGCCTTGGTAATGAAGCATTAAAAAAACTTATAGACCCGTCCCTTTATACAATTATCGACGATATTGTTGACATAGTTTCAAATTCGGTTGAGAATGTCAGTGAGAGGCTGTATTATGCCATTTTCCTCCATATAAATTCACTATTTGAAAGGTTGAAAGACGGCAAGACAGTAATCAACAGCCACCTTACTACCATAAAAAAGAAATATGCAGATGAATATAAGACTGCAGAAAAAATGGTAGAACTCCTGAATAACAAGTTTCCACAGTTTAAAATTCCAGACGACGAAGCGGGATTTCTGGCTGCTATCCTGGGTGTTCTAGGTAACATGAAGTCAGAACGATGGATAGGTGTTGCTGTGATTGCCCACGGTGATACTACTGCATCCAGCATGGCGAGGGTTGCCAATACGCTTTTGGGTGTAGATTTTGTCAGGGCTATTGACATGCCTCTTGATATGAGTCCTGAACTGGCCCTGGAAAAGGCGGTGAACATGGTGCTTTCATTGGATGCGGGGAGGGGGTGTCTGCTCCTTGTAGATATGGGCTCACTCACCACATTTGCTGATATAATAAAAAAGAGAACAGGGATAGATGTAGAGATCATTGATATGGTCAGTACGCCCATAGTCATTGAAGCAGCCAGAAAGGCTATGATGCCTGAGGTTACATTAAAAGAGCTGAAAAATGCCATTTGTGAGCATATACCTTATGTGAGAAAGGGCGAAAACAGTATAAAATCCATGAAGAACGGCAGATATATAGTTACCTCATGCATAACAGGTGAAGGGACAGCATCCAATCTTAAAAAGATGATAGATGACTTTCTGCATGAAAAAGGATATACTGGTATAGAAGTTGTTGCTGTAAGTGGACTTGACAGTGATACAGGTCGTTTAAAGGATAGTGGGAGTATAATTGCAGTGGTGGGGTCTATGGATCTTGGAATAGATGTACCCTTCATACCACTGGAGGAAATCGTAGCTGGAAACGGTTTTGAAACCCTGGAGTCCATTCTGAATGAAGGGAGTACAATCGTTACGGAGGAGAACGTGGATGAGATCCCAAGGCACAGGCTTATAGATTATATAAGGGGTGTCCTGGATGAATATCTTACCTTTGTAAACCCTGGTAAGGCCTTAAATAGTGTCTTAAATTCCATTGATTTTATAGAGCACAAACTATCTTTTAAGATGAGCAATAGCATTATCGTAAAATTTTCTGTTCATGCCTGCTGTATGATAGAGAGACTCATACTGGGTAACCTGTATACTTATTATGATGACAAAGAAGATGTAAAATTGAGATTTCCTTATGAATACAGCATTTTTAAAGAATCCATGCAAATAATAGAAGCTGATTTTGGTATAAAGATACCCGAAGATGAGGTGCTTTATCTTCTGGGACTGTGTAATTTTGCAGTGCTTTAATCTGTCTTAAAATCAACCGATGAGCCTTGCCATAAGTATTGGTACAAATCTTGCTTCTTTTATTGTGAGTCTTATTTATGGAGGTATTTAAAGTGACCAGAATAATCATAGCAACACATGGAAAACTTGCACAGGAGCTGGCAAATGCAGCAGAAATGATATGCGGCAGGCAGGATGAGCTTATAACCATATCATTTATGCCATCTGACGGGGTCGAAGACCTTACATCAAGGCTTTATAAGGCGCTTGATGGTTTAGAGGATGAGGCCATAATCTTTACTGATGTCTTTGGAGGAAGCCCTTTCAATGCAGCCAGCATGGTAGTACTAAAATCCAGAGGCGTTTATCATGTCACGGGGGTAAACCTACCGATGCTTTTGGAGGTGTTAACCTCAAGGGGTGAGCATACTGCCCAGGAACTGGTGGAAATCTGTGTAAAAGCTGGAAAGGATGGGGTTGTGGATACAAGGGGGCTCTTTTACAGGGGGCGTGAGAGGTGTCTTTAAGTCTTATCAGGATAGATGACCGATTGATACATGGGCAGGTGGTGTTAAGCTGGTCCAGATATGTCGGAGCCAACCTTATACTGGTAGCCGATGATAGGGTGGCAAAGGACATGATCAGGAAAACGCTTTTACAGGCTGTGGCGCCCCAGGGGATGAGGGTGGATGTTCTGTCTGTGGACGATGCTGCAGATAAGATAAAGAATGGAGGATATGATAGATACAACGTTCTTATGCTTTTTACAACTCCCGCTGATGTCATGAGGTTTGTGGAAAGTGGTATTTCAATAAAAAGCGTAAATGTTGGCGGTATAAGCTATAAATCGGGCAAAAAGATGATAACTAAGTCTGTAGCCGTTGATCATGAAGATATTGCAGCTTTAAAGAAGCTGGGGGATATGGGTATTGAGCTGGAGGTAAGGGTTTTGCCGGAGGACTCCAAAATATATATCCTTCAAAGGATTTAAGGGGGTAATGCCATGCTCTTAAGGGCATTATTGATTGGAATTATAGGTGGGGTTACGGGGATGGCCAGTGTGATTGATGAACTTCAGATTCACAGGCCTCTTATTGCATGTACCCTGGTTGGCCTGGCCATGGGTGATATAAGGACAGGTATAATAATAGGCAGCACACTTGAGTTTATGGCGCTGGGCTGGATGAACATTGGAGCAGCACAGTCGCCGGATACAGCCCTGGCCAGTGTTATATCCACAGTGCTGGTTATTGGTACAGGTCAGCCCATAGCCACCGGTATAGCCATTGCTGTGCCCGTGGCAGTTGCGGGACAAATGCTCACTTTTTTGGCTAGGTCACTTTCTGTTTATTTTCAGCATCTTGCCGATAGATATGCTGATCAAGCCAATATATCAGGGATTGATTTTGCACATATCTCATCTCTCTCACTTCAATTTTTGCGTGTGGCCATACCAGCTTTTTTAGTTGCGTTATACATAGACACCTATGCGGTGGAATATATCTTAAATATTATACCAGATTTTATAGTGAACGGACTTATGGTAGCCAGCGGCTTTATTGTAGTTATAGGCTATGCCATGGTACTTAATATGATAAAGGTGAAAAACCTATGGCCTTACTTTTTTATAGGCTTTCTCATAGCTATATTTACGAATTTTACCCTGGTGGGCATAGGTATTCTGGCGATATGCTTGGCCATACTTCATGTAAGCCTATCTACAAGAAATGAGATGCTTGATGAGGGTGCACTTAACAGCAGAGAGGTACCAAGGGAAAGGATATTAACCAGGCGTGACCTTATATCCGTTTTTCTCCGCTCAAATATAGTCCAGGCATCATGGAACTATGAGAGGATGCAGGCACTTGGATTTTGCTATACTATCGTACCTGTCATAAGGAGGCTCTATAAGACAGAGGAGGATATAAAGGCTGCGCTTAAAAGACATCTGGAGTTTTTTAATACCCAGCCCTTCTTTGCCGTACCAATATTTGGAGTTGCTGCAGCTCTCGAGGAAGAGAAGGCTTCAGGGAATGATATCGACCCATCAACAATAAATGCAATCAAGGTTGGTATGATGGGCCCGCTTGCTGGTGTAGGTGATTCTATATTCTGGGGCACATTAAGGCCTATAACGGCAGCTTTTGGAGCATCCTTAGCAGCCACAGGAAGCCTGCTTGGCCCTATTGCTTTTTTTATAAGTTTCAACCTGGTACGTCTTTTGACCCACTGGTACGGTCTTGTTTACGGATACAGGGCAGGGCTAAACATTATAAGGGATGTCAGCGGAGGAACGTTAAAAAGTCTTAATCAGGGTGCTACGGTACTGGGCATGACTGTAATGGGCGCTCTTGTGGCTCGTTGGACAAGAGTATCTACTCCTATCACATTAAGCTACGGCAATCAGGCGATAAAGCTTCAGGAAGTGCTGGATGGCCTACTTCCGGGGCTATTGCCTCTCGGTCTTACTTTTTTGTGTCTTTATCTCCTCGGCAAGAGAATTTCTTCAATCTGGATACTTGTCATACTGTTTGCCATAGGGATAATAGGAAGCTATCTGGGAATACTGGCTTAAATGCATTAAGTCTCCCTGTTCTACCCGGCTGCTTAAAGGCATATAAATATAGCGATGCTGGATAGAAGGGGGCCAATCAATGAAGGATTACATAGAAGAACGGGTTCTTGAGATAGCGAAATACATATTGCAGACTAATGCTACTGTTCGTGAGGCTGCAAAGGTATTCGGGGTGAGCAAGAGCACGGTACATACCGCGTTAAGAATTGGTGTCGGTTGCACTGGGTGTTTGAATACGCCGCCTGACAGATGAAATGATACGTATTGCTAATAGAGTCTGCTGATAATAGAACCTGCCTTTGTTTTATGCGAGGCAGGTTTTAATATGTTAAACAATATACCCTCTAATGATGCCGTTTTATAATGAAGCTCCCGATTAAATACATAATAATGTGATTGGACAAACAAAATGCCCAAAAATTATGTGATACTATTGACTTAAAACTAAGTATGTGGTTATAATAATTTATAGAAGTGTGATAAATTGACGCAAAATATGTATAAAAATGTGATATTTTGGAGGTGGGTATTGTGGAAAGGCTGATCATGCAGGATTTGTTGCGGTGGAAAAATTCCAGGCACCGGAAACCACTCATTTTAAAGGGTGTCCGGCAGGTGGGCAAGACATGGTTGCTTAAAGAATTTGCCAGACGTTATTATGAAAATATTGCGTATTTCAACTTTGACGAGCATCCGGAATATAAGCAGTTTTTTGAAAACACAAAGGATGTTGAACGCATTTTGCAAAACCTGATGATGGCAAGCGGTCAAACCATCAAGCCGGATAAGCCGGAGGCCACACTCATAGTCTTCGATGAGATACAGGAATGTCCTAATGCTCTGAATACACTCAAATATTTCTGCGAAAACACTCCGCACTATCATGTAGCCTGTGCAGGTTCTCTTTTGGGCATTGCGCTGTCCAAGCCTGCTTCATTTCCTGTTGGCAAAGTAGATTTTTTGGAGATAAGTCCTATGACCTTTACTGAATTTTTAATGGCTAACGGTGACGGCAATCTTGCTTCTTATATGGACAGCTTGGACAGGATTGAGGCTATTCCGGATGCATTCTTCAATCCCCTTTATGAAAAGCTTAAGATGTATTTTGTGACTGGTGGAATGCCGGAATCTGTCAGATCCTGGACAGAAGAACGGGATGTTGAACTGGTACAGCAGGTGCTATCCAATATTCTGGGGGCATACGAACGGGATTTTGCCAAGCATCCTGATCCCAAAGACTTTCCTAAGATATCGCTCATCTGGAAGTCAATACCTTCGCAACTGGCCAGGGAGAACAAGAAATTTATTTATAAAGTCGTTAAGGAAGGGGCACGGGCCAGAGAATATGAGGACGCGCTGCAGTGGCTTTGCGATGCCAACCTGACTTATAAGATATACCGCAGCAGCGCGCCGGGGCTGCCCATTTCTGCCTATGATGATTTGTCTGCCTTCAAGCTTTATCTGGTGGACGTGGGGCTTTTGCGCCGCCTGTCGCTTTTGGCGCCTTCCGCTTTCAGCGAAGGCAACCGGTTGTTCGTGGAGTTTAAAGGGGCACTCAGCGAGAACTATGTGCTGCAGGCTCTGAGAAACCAGTTTGAAGCAATGCCGCGATATTGGACAATGGACAATCCCCGGTATGAAGTTGACTTTTTAATCCAGAGAGAAAACGATATTTTGCCCGTAGAGGTTAAATCGGAGAGTAACGTAGAGAGCAGAAGCCTGAAGAAGTTTAAAGAAAAATATGGCGATAAGGTCAAACTTCGTGTCCGTTTTTCACTGAACAATCTGCGGCTGGACGATGATCTATTGAATATCCCGATGTTCATGGCCGATTATGCAGATAAACTCATCGGGATGGCATTCAAGCAGAAGGAGAATTAACTATTTAAAAAAGTAGAAAAGTAATGAATATGATACATTTCGATTAAGCTTATGCTTTGTTAAAGTACTAAAGTTTATAGCAGTAAGCTGATTATTATAGATTCTTATTTGGCTAATAATCAGAATTCGGAGGTGACATTCAAATGACGAATAATTTCGAACTATTAAGAAATAAGGAAATTATCGCAATACTAGATGGCGATAAGGAATTTGGAGAATATAACAAAATTAAAATAAGGATGCCATATTTGAGCTGCCTGGATATATGTGCAATATCATCTTTATTTGGATTACCAGAAACTTATTCATGGTCTGGTGGTGCCTTAAGCAGATGGCAGTATATGGACAATTTAATTAAATTTTGCATTGAAAAAAATAAAATGTCTCAGTTGCTCTCTTATCTATTTTCAAAAGATAAATTTGTTGATTTGTTAAAAGGACTTTCCCCAGAAGATATTGAAGATACGTATTCTTATATTGTTCAAAAAATAATGGAACAAATCAACGGCATTTTATATTTTGGTGGTAACGAATTGATTGTTATAGGTCGACAGTATATTATTAAAAAAATTGGTACTATAGTTAAAATCGAAACACCAACAATAAAAATAATTGACCGTGACTATATTAAAGGCCTCTCTGAAAGAGCAATAAAGGATATTGATGAGCACAATTATGATAGTGCAATAACAAAAGCACGAACTATCCTTGAAGAAACATTTTATTATGTAATTGAGCAAAAAGGTGTAGAGCCAGTTGAAAGTGGCGACATAGGTAAGCTATATGGTCAAGTAAAGCACCTCTATAACATGCATGCCGACAAAGATATGGATAGACGAATAAATATGCTTCTTTCCGGGTTGGAGAAGATTATCTCATCAATTGCTGAGATGCGTAACAAAGAAAGTGACTCTCATGGCGTTGGTAGTAAACGGATTGGAATTTCTGATTATCATGCAAGGCTTTTTGTCAATGCATCTGTTATGATGGCAGATTTTATTCTTTCAGTTTATAAAAATAGTTTAAGTGTAAAGTAAGACAATTATCCATATACTATCAGCTTTCAAGCAAGGAGCGTGCTTACGGGAATGCTTACCCACATCGTTTAACCAGGCGGTAAACGTCTTAAAGGGAAAGGATCCGTTGGTCCAATTCGCCAACATAATGAAAGTGGAACGTTACACGACAAAAAATGCTTGGTTAAAGAGAAGAAATATGCCTTTTGATTTTTCAGAATATATAGCGACTTTTTTATTACACGAATAAATCAACTCAATTATTTGACAAAGCCAATAAAAAATAGATTGTTTTTTAGGCACTACATGGGTAAAAACCTGTAGTGCTCTTTTTATTTGCGATGCAGGCGTCATGTTTATACGCTTATACATGCCCGTAAAAGCACTCGAAATAAATTCAATCCTTGCATGTTAGTCTCCATATTAACTAAAAAGCGCCAAAAGATGCGTGCTTTTTAGGAATACATGGGGACGGAGATGAATGTTGATGGCAACTGAAAAACTGATAATTGGAGCATATGAAATGATCAAAGTACTTGTATATCGATACAAATGTAAATGCAAAAGGCGACAGGCAAAAGGAAAAAAGCGTTACTTGGGTGATAAAAGGGCTGGTTTTACCTATGATGAATTGGGGCGGCAGGTACCAGATAAGCAAATCATTGTAGGAAAATACCATGTCAAAAATTATAAGCAGTGCAACAAGAAAAGACGCAATATTATCAGGGAACTCATTTGCAATAATTTTCAGCATAGAAAGTGTATGATGATTACTGTAGATTGTCAAGTAATATTGACCCCTTTTTTGCTGGGTTTTTATAATGAGGTTGATAGGTTTTGGTTGAAATTTGAGTTTTATATGTTGGTTGGGAAAGGGTTACCAGACAAGCCAAAATGGGTTTAGAAGAGATTTTGAAGGATAAGTAGGGTTAAGGTATTGGTAAAAGATAAAAAGGGGTTCCAAAGGGAATTACCAAGGTTTGGTAATATTGAAGTAAAAATTGTTACATGAGTTCTATAATAACAGCCTTTCCGCTATAGAGTTCAATTGCTGGGCTATATTGGAAAAGTCAGTGTTTAAGTCCAGGGTTTTGACACTTATGCGGTTGCCACCAATAATATAATCGCTGTCCGGCACGATTTCTTCATCGGTTTTTGCATAAAGCAAAAGGCCGCTTACATTGCCGGAATTGGCGGCATCCATGTTCTTTACATAGGTAAAAATCTGGTACATGTTGTGAGAATGGAGCGTCCGGCTGTTGTAAAAGCTGTTTGTCTGCATCGTGTGCGCATAATATTTGGTGTCTATAATGAGGGTTTTACCCTTGTACCGGAGAGTGATGTCTGATTTCATAACCGGCAAATACTCGATTTCCCCTCCATCGACATCCCAGTCAATATGGGCAGCCGAGGCGTTGAATTGCGGGTAATGTCTGCGGTAATACTCCAGCACAAATTTTTCGTAAAGCCTGTGCATGCGTTGGTCGTCCACATAGCATGCCAGTTTCCGGGAACCGTCCTGCTCGGTCATGAGCATGCCTTCGATAACCAGATAGCAGATATTCAGCAGCATCTTGTAAGTTGCGTTATTCCGGTGGTATCTGATACCCGACCACTGAATCCTGCGGGGGTCAATCACATCAACGCCGCTAAAATAAAGCATTGCTTTCTTTAATGCCTTCTTATGCTGCACAGACACTTCGGGAGAGCGAATCAAAAGCATTGCGGTAGTTTTGAGGATTTTATTCATATAAGCGTTTTCTGTAAACTCATCATAATCACAGACCAATTGCTTTTTGAGCATGGAGTTTTGCCTTACAGAGGCGGAGACATTGATTTTCCCGGCAGGTAAACTAATGGCTTCTGTTTTGCCGACATACTCCCTGCTCAAGCCCCTTTTGATTTGGCTGGCAATGCCTTTGGCGAGAATCGCCGCAAATAAATCGGAGGCATATTCGAATTCCTCGGTTGCCACCTTTTTATAGCCGTCTTCATTTAAAACCTGAAATGCGTAAGCAAGCATGTAGTAAATGTTCTGAATTCTAATCATCTAAGGCACCACACAGTTTTTTTGTCCACTGCTCGATTTTGGATGGCTCATCAAACCAATATTCGCTCAAAAGGGGCAGCAGCTCGTATTTAATAACAGCTTCCAGCCATTCATCGGTTATTTCCTCATTTGTACACAAGTAACTGTGGCCGATTCTGAAACCGCTGCCAAGGGATTCATCCTTGCTGATGAATTCATTCAAAGCCTTAATTCGCTCAACAAGGGCATTAAACTTGGGATTGTTTGCTTCAAGCATGATTGATTTAAACCCTTCGGAGTCAAAAGCAGGCTCAAGTTCAAAGAAAGCAAACCTTCTTCTAAGAGCATAATCGATTATGGCAAGGCTGCGGTCTGCGGTATTCATCATGCCGATAATATAAACATTTTTGGGAACGGAAAATAACTCGTTGGAATAGAGCAGGCGCAGTTTTTCGCCGCGCTTTTCTTTTTCTATCAGCATCAGCAGCTCGCCAAAAATTTTGCTTACATTTCCGCGATTGATCTCGTCAATGATAAAGAAATAATCCCGTTCATCGTCATCCTGGGCAGCTTTGCAAAACTGGTAAAAAGGCCCGGGTGTAAGTTCAAATCCGTCTTTTGACGGGCGGAAGCCCATAATAAAATCTTCATAGCTGTAACTCTGATGGAATTGAACCATCATAACCCGGCTTGTGTCTTTTTGCCCCATCATGGAAAAAGCCAGTCTTTTGGCGGCAAAAGTCTTGCCGACACCGGGCGCGCCTTGCAAAATGATGTTTTTCTTAGTTTTCAGTAGGTTCACCAATGTATTGTAACGTTCGGCATCCATGAAAACTTCACTGAGGAAGTCATCTTCGGTGTAAGGCTCATACACGATTTCTTTTTCTTCGATAACATCTGCGGAGTCGTCATCAATAAAGAGAGCTTCCAATTTATGTACGTAATCGGTGTAGGGAGTAATGTCGGTAAGGGTTTTCATGACGGCTTGTCCGGGATGTTCCCACTCCCCGTTATGGGTCCATTTGATTTTACGAATATGTTTATACTCATCGCGCCCGGCATCAAAAATATAGTCAGATTCAACTATACCGCGGCCAATAACTTTACGCATGCCTTTTTTGGCATAAACAATGTCGCCGGCTTGAATTTCATTGGCAAACTGCCATGTGGCAAGAGCCGAGTTCATATATGAATATTCCGCACCGTATAGTTCCTTCATTTTGGTTTTCATGGCATCCTTGCTGGGATATTGTTTCAGGTCGCCCATTTCGTCCCAACCGATGCCCATGATTCCCTGGGAGTAAAATTCCTCCCATTTGGAAGAATTGTTGCCGGGAGCATAAATCCAGTATCTCTTCTCGTTCGTATTACGCTCATTTATTAAAGCATCTTCAACATTCTCGCGGCGTTCTTTTAGAATGTCCACCCACTTTAAGAATATTTCACTGGCGATTTCATCGGTCATAGGCGCAGTAAGGCCTTTTTCGGTAAGAGACCAAATACCTCTGGCAGAGTTATCTATGTATCCCTCATAAACCAGGTAGTTCCTTGCAAAGGCGACCTCGTTATCAAATTTTTTAACTGCCGTTTTGCCGTGCGTTTCATTAATAATTTCATCTGGCAGATTTAAGTCGAATATAATCTGGTTACGAGCTTGTTCCGGGGTTGCAGAACCGCCAAGTTCTCTTAAAGCATTAATAAGGGGGGCAAACCATTTGAGAAAGCTGGCAGTAGATATTTTATTATTCTGATCCTCGGAAGTTGATGCCATCCATGCTCGATGTGATAGCTCAGGAAAACTGTGATGTGGGCTGTCGCTTTTTTCAAAGATATCTTTGCAGGCAGCAATCAGTTCCAAATATGTTTTAGCGCTTGGAAGCTGCTTTAAATTAGATATCTTTACAATATATGTAAAATAAGGATTGCCGTCTTGCAACAAATAGCTTCTGTTCCGTTCATCAAGGTTTAGATAGGAAAACGGACGTATCCAGTACAGTCCAATAGTCAAATTCCACTTGATGCCGAGCTGCTTTCTTACCTTGTCATAACAGGATATAAATGCTGCCTTGGAGACTTCTGATGGATTATCCGCATAGTTTATTCCGGCTTCAAAAACGTCCCAAAGGTTGGAAATGTCATCTTCCTTGCGTTCGACTTTATATCCAAAAAACCAGGCCTTCATGTTGTTTAATACCGGAATGCCGTCAAATTCTGTCGGTACTGCAGCTTTAACGCCAAGTAAGCTGCCAATGCCATCCATCAGCTTAATGCGGTTTTCATTTGTTATTCCTTTATTGAAGCAGCCAAATACGGTAAACGGGCAAATATCGTCAATAGGTTGGCCGTTTTCCGTAAAAGGATAGCGCAAGCCTAAATTGTCAAAGACGCCTTTGATCAGCTTAAGAAGCTTCGGACGGTTGTTTTTGTATGGCAATAACTTATCGGCAAACTCCATATAAAATGAAGTCCAGGCAAATGAATTTTTCGGTTGAATATTTGTCTCCATTATCTTCGCACCTCGGTTATATCAGATTTAAGGCAAGCCGTATTCACAGCTTGCCCATAATGTTCAGCAGGCTTTGGTAGCTGTCCACATCGTGGTACTTGACCTTGCTTGTGGACAGCTGGTTGAAAAGCTTCCTGGCGCATTTTATTTTGGCCTGCTCGATAGGCCTCAGGTTCAGGCTTTCCATTGTTCCTTTTGTCTCGGCTATGAAATAAATGTGTTTTACCGTACCTTCATAAAAGGCAATAGCCCAGTCCGGCGAGTAGTTGCCCACCGGAGTTGGAATGGCAAAGCCTTTCGGAAGCTTGGCATAGACACAGACTTCGTCAGCTTTGTCCATATCTTCCGCAAAGCGGCGTTCGACGCTCTTTTCAGCGGTTCCGTCTGTAAATACATAATCCTGAATGTTTTTCTTGGCCCGGAATGCTTTTGTAAAATCACTAGCTCCCTTTTCAGCGGTGAAAATGCTGCTGTCATACTGCTTTTCAATCTGGTCATAAGAAATATGCTCGACAATCATAGTGGCCTTTTGTTCTTTTATTAAGCGGATTGCTTTGGCAATGAACTCTTCAGGATTCTGCTTAAAGCAGGCAAATACCGGCTTTTCAATACCTGCCAGTATGGCTGCCACTGTGCGGCGGGTAAGGGTGGTGCCTTCGGCAATTTTGCCTATCAAGTCGTATTTTATCTGGCTTGTTGCAGCGTGCTTCAGGGTTTCCGTCCTGGCATTTTCCCGGACGAAGCTGTTGCCGAGGGCAATGGCGTTCCCGTCCAGCTCGTCTGTCTGCCTGCCGCTTGTAACCGTGTATTGAAGCTGGGAAACGTACATGTTTTCATTGATATGTTTGATGGCTTTTTCTATCAGTTCCCGGCTGTCAAACTCGACTGTGTAGGCATACTGATGGTTAATATAATTCCAGAGGGTTTGAAATTCCTTTTTGTAGAAATTCTCGTTAAGGGCGTTTTCCGGAATTTTGGTCTTGTTGCCGTTTTCTATCATCCTACTCAGTACGCTTTCATCAAACACGCTCTGGATCAACGCATGCACGCCCTCGCCAAAAGGCGCAAGAGATTCAGGCAGCGGAGCCAGGCGGTTGTTTTCGAGATCGGTCCGATATGCTTCCGTTATACCATCGTTGTTATCAATATAATCGTTTTTAATGAGATAACGGTAGATGTCCCTGGCCTCTTGCATATTAAGCACAATCGGTTTCTCTCCGACCATAACGGTCTTGCCTGTAAAATATTCCACCGTTGCTTTTGTAGGCCGTTCGTACAAGGCCTCTTTAATACCGGTCTGCAAATCGGCGACAAAGTTTTTATAGCCTTCGCTGGCGATAACCGTGAGCATGTTGATGGAATGAACGGAATCGCCGCACTTTTCCACGTCCATCCGTTCTCCCCTTTGGTTTACACACAGGCGCAGGCCGCGGCCCACTTCCTGGCGCTTTTGGGTGGGGCTGGTACCTCCATGCTTCAAAGTGCAGATCTGAAAGACATTGGGGTTGTCCCAGCCTTCCCGCAGGGCTGAGTGGGAAAAGATAAAACGCACCGGTTCCTCAAAGCTTAGGAGGCGTTCTTTATCTTTAAGAATCAAGTCATAGGCGGATATGTCGTCGCTTTCATCACTTCCCCGTTTGGTAGGACTGTCTACCTTGCGGCCGTGCTTGTCAATGCTGAAATACCCCGCGTGGGTTTTGGCTGGATCAATGCTTTTCAGGTAACGGATGTAAGGCGTATCTTCCAGAGTAATGTAATCGTTCAGCACGTTTATATACTCCTGCTCGAACATTTCCCCGTATTCGGAGTTGACTTCTTCCCCTGCTTCGTTATACTTACGGTACTTGGCCACTTCGTCTATGAAGAACAGGGAAAGGGTCTTGATGCCCAGTTCAAACAGGTGTTTTTCCTTTTCAAAATGCGAAATAATGGTCTCCCGGATTTGGATCCGGCGCATGTCCTTTTCTGAAACATCACCGATAACCTCTCCCCGGGACAATACCACACCGTTGGTAAAGGTTACAGTACCGCGTATGGGGTCAATATCGCTGATAACGTACCCCTTATACTGTTCCATTTCGTTGGATTCAACATAAAGGTCGTCGCCCACACCGAGGATGCGCGCTTCGCGCTTGATATTGACAGATTTTTTGTGTTCAATCTCCAGCTCGATTTTGGCCATCGGCGGCTTCTTGGGCGAGATGATGATATTCTCAAGGAACAAATACCTGTCGGTCCCTCTGAGATTCTTGACTTCAAATCCTTTGACCTCGATTTTCTTTACCAGCCGTTTATTGTAAGCATCCACCGCATCCAGGACATAGACCAGGTTATGGTGCTGGACATGGGTGGCCGAGTAGTTCAGGCAGAACAGGGGATTAAAATTAGCCAGTGCTTTCTGGGTCTTGTCTCCGCCCATTTTCTGTGGCTCATCCAGGATGAGGATGGGGCGGTTGGCCTTTATGACGTCAATAGGCCTGCGACTGCCAAATTCATCCAGTTTTTCATAAATGCGGCGTGCTTCCTTGCTCCTGGCATCCTCTTTCAAGGAAGTATTAAAAGCCTGGATATTGATAATCATGACATTTATCCCGCTGCTGGCGCTGAAGTTGTCCAGTTCGGCCAAATTTTGGCTGTTGTAAATGAAAAAGCGGGCTTTCTTGCCGTAATGTTCCATAAAGTGGTCCTGGGTAATTTGAAAAGTCTTATATACCCCTTCACGGATGGCAATGGAAGGAACCACCACAATAAACTTGCTCCAGCCGTAACGCTTATTCAGTTCAAAAATGGTCTTTATGTAGACATAGGTTTTGCCTGTGCCGGTTTCCATTTCCACATCCAGACTGCAGGCCCCCAGGTGGTTGACCAGACTGTCTGACTGCTTAATGTTGTTGCGGGCCTGCATGTTGCGGATGTTTTGCAGAAGCTGCCCGGGGGTCAGAACAAGCCGGGCGTTTTCGAAGCCGATGGCGGCTCCATCTTCCGGAGATTCAGGCTCGTTGAACATGGATATTTGGGCGTGCTGCGGCTTTTTTCTAATGTCCAAGTCGCGTACATAGCTGACACGGTCTGAAAAGGGCTGCCCTGCAAATATATTTACGACGCTGTTAACGGCGTCGGTTTGGTATTGCTGTATTTTAAATTGGAATTTCATGATTTTTTCTCCTGCGCAATTGATTTTACATGATTTTCAAGCTGTTTGACATCGGTTGATGCAAGCATTTTGCGGTGAGCATCAAATTTTTCATATTCATTCTCCGCCAGTTGTTTTGCAATCTCTGCAGATACTGTTCCATAGTTGTCCAATACTTCCCGGCCGGTAAATCGCAAAAATGAGTCCAGTTTTTCTTCCCAATCCGCCATGTGCATTGGGATATGACGTTTCGCCTGATCTTCCGCATAGTCAAGATACATGGTTACAATACGATTGAGTTCTGAAATTTCATCCTTGGTAAGATAGTTTTTGGCAATAGAGACGTCACTTTTGCGAACTACAGCCCCTTTGAATGAGGTCAAACCCATATTCGGCTTGCTTGCGTCCGCGCGTGAGGCAATTAATTCCGCAGCCGTATGGCCGTGAACGCTGTAGTGCATCTTATTTTGCACGTTGGCAAAAAAGCGTATGGCTGCCTCGCTTTTGGGATCATAATCCACTGAGGTTGCGTAAATCTCTTTGACCTTTTCATAGAAACGCTTTTCAGACGCGCGGATGTCCCTTATGCGCTCAAGCAGCTCGTCAAAATAGTCGGTTCCAAAAGGCTGCGGGTTTTTCAGCCGCTCGTCGTTCATCGCAAAGCCTTTCTTGCTGTATTCCGTCAAGATGCCCGACGCCCAGTTGCGGAAATGGATGCCGACATGCGAACGGACACGATAACCAATAGCAAGGATCATTTGTAAATTATAATGCTTTACAAGCCTTTCTATTTGTCTGCCGCCTTCATTTTGAACTTGTAAGAATTCCTTACAAGTTGATTCTTCCATCAATTCACCATCTGAATAAATATTTTTAATGTGCATGGTAATGTTTTGCGGTGACGTTTGATAGAGCCTTGCAAGATTTTTTTGTGAAAGCCAGATATCGCCATTTTCAAAATAGACGTCAATTTTCGTATCGCCTTTCTCATTCTGATAAATTAGAATTTTACCAAGTTCTTGTTCTCTCATCTTATAACACCTTCCTTACCGTTGACGGGCTGTAGGTTTCAAAAATCTGCTCAAAATTGGTGGCGACGCTGTCGCTGGCCATGCCGCTGTCGCGGAAAACAGCATAATAGGGCTGTCTTTTGGCAATTTCCTTGACCACCTCGTCGGTGACGTCATTATCAAAGCAGGCCATCAGGTAGCCTTCTGCCACATTAAACACCTTTTTGCCGCCGATAACAGTTTCTTCGATTTTGCTGGACAAAAGCACGCCCAAATCCAGCATAACCTGGAAGAGCAGGTCCTCCGGAGTACGGTCGGGCTTTATGTTGTCCGTAAGAGCTGAAAGCAAATCCTGCGTGTATTCGTCCGGCCTGTAGTAAACATCCTGCATGTTGCTGGAAGCCACCTTCAGGACGCGGAAGCCGATATCCAGTTTGCCTGCTGCCTCGGGATGCTTCTCCAGGATCTTTTTGCCTGCCCGGCGGATGCGTTCCTTGCCAATTTCGCAAATGTTATGGTAGCCAGCCTTGTGAGCTTCGGAGTTTTCGGGTGTTTTCTCGGGGAACTGCACCATGATGAATTTGCGGTTGCCGCCGTCTTCAGCGTTAAGCTGCATGACCGCATGGGCGGTGGTGGCAGAGCCGGAGAAGAAGTCGAGGATGATATCAGATTCTTTTGTATGGAGTAAAATAGCTTGTTTAATAAATTCTAAAGGTTTCGGATTCTCGAATACTAATCTGCCAAATGTGCTCTTTATCCATCTTGTATCAACTGAGTTATCAAAATACCAAAAATTATCTGGTACCGAAACATCATCGCTGTTAAGATAATCTTTCAACCCAGGAGGAGTTGTGTCATCTCCATACCAAATCAATCCCTCTGCCTGCAATCTAAGAAGTTCCTGTTGTGATTTACCCCATCCCCTTTTCGGTATTACACACGGTTTACCAGTATTAGGGTTAATTATAGTAAAATCTTTGTGTCCTCCTTCTCTAGATAAATCAGCATCTTTAAACACACCGTTTTCATCGACTTTATTCCACCTGCTTAAATGTGCATATTTAGGTCGTGTATACATTTCCTTAATTTCTTGTTCAATTTCTTGTAAAGAAAGTCCCTTTGCTTTTAATTGCTTAAACTTATTGTTTATATCCGCTGCAGCCTTTTTAGGAACTCGCCAAACGGTATTTCTTAACATTTCTCTATTTTTAGCGTAAATTAGCATGTACTCAGTAGTTACCCCAATAAGTTTTGATTGGTTTTTCATTGAATTGTTTTTATGAATGATTTGCGCAATAAAATTTGAAATACCAAATACCTCTAAACATATTTTCCTTAAGTTTTCCAACTCATTATCATCAATACTTATAAAAATAACCCCGTCATCACTCAACAAATCCTTTGCCAGCTTCAGCCTCGGATACATCATATTCAGCCAGTCCGTATGAAAACGCCCGTTGCTTTCTAAGTTTGGGACAAGGCGGTTACCGTCCTCGTCATATTGTCCACTGTTAGCCAGATATTCTTCAGTACTTTGTGCAAAGTCGTCCTCATAAATAAAATCCTTACCGGTATTGTACGGCGGGTCGATGTAAATCATCTTCACTTTCCCCAGGTAGGTTTCTTGCAAAAGCTTCAGCACGTCGAGGTTGTCGCCCTCTATGTACAGGTTTTCCGTCGTGTCAAAATCCACGCTCTCCTCCCGGCAGGGGCGCAGGGTTTTGGCGATGGGGGCGTTGGCCAGCAAAATGGACTTCTTCTTATCCGGCCAGGTGAACTGGTAGCGCTCCTCCGGGCCCTCCACTATTATATTTGACAGCTCCTGCCGCAGCACATCGAAATCAATGGCGTGCTCGATGATGGGCGTGCCATCTTCACGATAGCCTTTGATGACCTCAGTCAAGGTATTGGGAAAGAGTTCGGCAATCTTTTTGATATTTTCATCCACTTTGTTTACAGAGTGCATTTTCAGTCTGTCCATGCTCATTCACCTTTTTCCTCGGCTAATTTTTTCTTCAAACCCTGGAGGCGGGTAAACAGTTCAAAACGTTTTTTAGGCTGCTTTTCGCTGCGGGATAAGCGTTCCAGTTTGTCAATCTCTTTTTGCAGTTTCAGGATGGTATCCTGCTTCTTTAATTTTTCATCAACAGTAAGGCTATCGCAGGAGGGAATAATATTTTCCTGCAGGGCAATCTGCTCAATGAACCCTTCCCATATGCTGTCCAGATTTAGTCCCCTGGCTTCCAGCTTAAGGTCTGTAAGCGGTGTCCAGTCTGTTTTATAAAGCTTGCCGTAATAAAGCGCGAGCTGTCCCTGCTCCTGAAATTTTAGCAGGAAGAGCAGCTTATGGGCGTTTTGCCGGGCTATGTTTTCCACCAGCCGGTAGTCCAGCTCCTGCTTTTTCAATTCAATGGAGAGTACAAGAATTTCAGTAGTCTCTCCTTTCTTTTCGAGGTTTAAAGTATCCGGCGACAGCTTGTACTCTAAGACTATGCGTTTTATGTCGGATACGAATTTTTCTCTAAGTTCGCTGCTTAAGCTCAGGTGCTTATAAAATGCCTCCTTGGGCATGTTCCGCCCGACCAATGCTTTACCGGGAAAATTCAGCATCCTATCACCACCATGAAGCAGATCAGTTCAAAGTCGTCAAGACCGGAGATGTTTCCGGTCAGGAAGGTGGTTTCACCATTCCCAAAAAAGCTGTCTATATCCCTTTCTTCTTTAACGGTGATGATTGATGCCACTGCCTGCCGGAGCAGCTGGGATACGCGATCCATCTTCCTGCCGTCGTTGGTTTCCCGGTTGAAAATATGGCAGGCCTCCATATCGGGTTTTGTTTTGCCCCGGGAGAGATGGCGCATGATATCCAGGGTGGCTTTTGGCTCCAAATGGTTGCAGATGACCTCCCCGTCATCCCCAATGTATACCATGTAAAAAGGGTGAAGGCGGTTTTGGTTTTCGATGTTTATGGCTTTATTTACGTTCTTCAGGATAAAAATTACTCCGGGCTTTTCTCCCCGTATCACTGCGTGAATGCCATAGGGAGTCCGATCTAAATCCGGATGTTCCTTGACATAAGCCAGCAAGTCCATCCTGAAATCATTCAGCCCCAGGTCCATAATGGAAATGCCTGTGGTCATGTCCTCAAGGTCAACCACTTCATTCTGCAGTTTTTCCAGCTGTGCCCGGCGATAGGCCAGGTCGCCGTTTTCGTCCTGGTTGATGTAGTCATCGTCGCCTGTGGCGGTCATGACGGAAATCCGCATCCGCGCTTCCACCCGTTCTTTCAGGTTTATGTAGTCGTCCAGCGCCAAATCCGGCCAAAAGTTGACAAGCTGAATCACCTTGTTTTTGCTGCCAATGCGGTCAATACGGCCGAAACGCTGGATAATGCGCACCGGGTTCCAGTGGATGTCGTAGTTGATGCACCAGTCGCAGTCCTGCAGGTTCTGTCCTTCGGAGATGCAGTCGGTGGCAATCAGGATATCAATATTGTTGTGATTGTTCGGCATTACCAGGTCCTTCTCCTTGGAAATTGGAGAAAAACAGGTCAAAATTGTATTCATATCGGCAGGGAATTTGGGTATGGTGGTTCTTCCCTCAATTGATCCTGTAATCAGGGCGCAGTCCAGTCCGAATTTGTTCTTTACAAAAGGGCTGACATTTTCATACAGGTACTCCGCCGTATCGGCAAAGGCCGTAAAGATAATGATTTTTTTATTATCCGGATTAATGGGGTTTGTGACTTTCTTCTCGATAACCCGCAAAAGCTCATTCAGTTTATAGTCATACTCCGGAGTAATATCTTCAATCATCAAAATCAAAAGTTCCAAAACTTCCAGATCGGCAGACAAATCCCGCTGCCAGGAGAGATAATCCATATCGCGCAAATCGATTTTAAATTTCCTGCCCACGTTGATCATATCGATATTTTGATCATCAAGATCAAGTTCACCAAAATCATGAATATCCGGCACGATAACTTCCACACCGGACCTAAAGCTTTCGATGAGCTCTAGGGTGTTATGTATTTGTTCGTAAATGCGTTTTACAGTGAGCTTAAAAGAATGCACCGAGCTTTCCATTCTCTTAAGCAGGTTGATGCTCATTAAGCGGCGGATGCCTTCCTCACGCCCTTTCTGCGAAAGCTGCCTACTGTGTTCTGAATCCAAATCGATATATTTGCCAAGCCTGCTGGGGAGGATATAGTTGGTCGGCGTATAGATGGACAAATTAAGCTGCATGAGCTGTTCATAAATCTGCTCATAGTTGATGGCATTGTTCAGCGTGGTCAGTTTGGGGCGCAAGGAAAGCGGTTTGTTGCGCTCCGGGAAACTGCCGATTTCGGATATGTCATAGTAGCGCTGAATGTGTTTGCGTGAACGAGCAATGGTCACGCTGTCCAAAACTTCAAAGAAGTCAAAATCCAGCTGCTTGAGCAGAGAAGCCGTCGTACGGGATTCAGGCGGGAGCTTGCTCCAGGCGTTATATACCTTTTGAGCCTGCCGGAAAATAGTATCGATATCTGTTTTGGTGTTCAGCTTTTCATTGATTAACTCTGACTTTCCCTCGTATGCTAAGGCCAGTTGGTTGCGCAGGTCATAAAAACGGTTATTCACCGGGGTGGCGGAGAGCATTAAAACCTTTGTCTTTACGCCGGGGCGGATGACTTTATTGAGTAGTCTGAGATAGCGGTTTTCTTTTTCCCCGTACTCGCCTGTTACGGCGCCGCCGTTGCGGAAATTATGGGATTCATCGATAACGACTAGGTCATAGTTACCCCAGTTGATGCGGTCGAGGGGCAAGCCAATAACAGAATCCCCTCTGTCTCGGGACAAATCGGTATGGAAAAGAACATCGTAACGCAGGCGGTCTTTAGCCAGCGGGTTGTTGATTAAATTGCCACGGTAGGTCAACCAGTTGTCCTTTAGCTTTTTAGGGCAAAGAACAAGGACATTTTTGTTCCTGTTCTCATAGTACTTGATTACGGCAAGGGCCGTGAATGTTTTGCCTAAGCCCACACTGTCCGCCAGGATGCAGCCGTTGTATTGCTCCAGTTTATTAATGATTGCCAGGGCGGCGTCTTTCTGAAAGCTGTACAGTTTGTTCCAGATAACGCTGTTTTTGAAACCAGTTGCTTCATTGGGCAGCACATCTTCGGAAATATCCTCAAGGAATTCGCTGAAAATATTATATAAGGTCATAAAATAGATAAGCTCGGCGGGGTTTTCCTGGTAAACAGCCGATATGGATTCGATTACTTCTTCGGTTACATCCTGAAGGCAGCTTTCATCGTTCCAGATGCTGTCGAACAGGCGGATATATTCACTGCTGAAGGGAGCCTCAAATTTATTCACCATATTATAGATGTTGTTGCCGCGCTCGCAGCCAATATCAACGGTTGTAAACCCATTGATCGGCAGGTAAGTCAGCTGCTGGTCATTTGTCTGGATGTTAAGAAATCCGCTCATCCCGGAATTGGTGGAATTTGATTTGAAGGTTACCTTTTGGCGAATCCAATCTGCACATTCCCGGGCAATAGCTTTTTGAGTAAGTTCGTTCCTTAGCTTTATTTCAAATTCTGTCCCATAAAGGCTGCGTTCCCTATATAATCGTGGAATGTAAAATTCCCGCTTCTCTTTTGGCGATTTTTCGGCGACGAATGTGGGGGATGTAAAGATAAACCGCATGGAATCAATTTTTTGCAGCTGAGCTTTCAATTCCTTATATGCATATATTGAAAAACAGGCAGCCGCAATAGAAATCCGGCTTCCCGGCATGATAACCTGTGTTAAGTCGTCCTTGACAATTTTCGTTATATTATTGAATACTTCCACAAAAACACCCCCGCCTGAGATCATTCAAAAGTATTGTCTATATAACCGTACAGTTAATAATCTTCGTCATTTGTAATTTCCATAATATCTGAAATATCACATTTTAAAGCTTTGCAAATCTTCACAAGCACATCCGTTGTTACATTTTCATTTTTACCCAATTTAGCTATGGACGTTTGGCTGATTCCGGCTGCTGCACGCAAATCCTTTTTCTTCATATCTTTATCAATCAACAGCTTCCAAAGCTTTTTGCAACTGACGGCCATGCCGCAATGCCTCGCGCGTTTCTATTAGATTCCATTAATAATCTTAACACAGAAGTAAGCTGTTCTCAATAAAAAATCTGAAAAAGCAGAGAAATTCTCCGAAATGCAAACATCTAAAGCAGATTATTTGAGACAATATATGGAATCATTAAATTTTGCCTGCGCTCAGAAATTTTGATATAAGGTAAAAGTGAATTCGGCAAATACGTCGGAATAGACTGCTGAAGTTAATTTTATGTTGAATTATATGTTTTGAAGGAAATGTGAGTTTCAATTATACATCTCCCGAGAAAATGTGATTTCAAAGTTAATCTTGGTAGCTGGTAGGCGTAAAAAGGCTTACCGGCTTTTATTATGGATATTTGGGCTTCTTCAGGATTGTCAATAGTTTTTGATAATGAAGTTAATTTCTAAAGCCTGGCCGAGGCTTGTTTATAGAGGTATCGCCTTATGGTGCTGTGAGTGTATTTGGTTTATTTGGTGTTTTTAGAGGGCACCCAAGGGGCTAGTTGATAAGATATAGTCTTTTTTGGCATTGGGAATTTCACTTAACCACGGGGAAACCAGAGGCTCCCAGAGGGCTGGTTATGTAGGAATAGGACTGGCTGATGATAGGAGTTTGGGAGTTGTGTTATATTTTGGAGGGCTGTCTTCTTGCTAGTTAAAAAATTGCTGTGCTGCCGGAATTGAATATATCCTTATGTGCTCAGTTGACTTTTCATCATATTTTAAGGCCTGAGGGTTCAGACGGTATTGCCAGGTTAAAATGCCTTTTCTGATTTTATGCGGCAGGCATCAAAAATTCTGTATGGTTAGCCTCATTTTTAAGAGTTTCTTCCTTAATAAATACCTGGTAAAGAAAATACCAGTAATTTTACTGATTTAAGATGAGCGAAAGGGCAAAAAAGTTTGCCAAACGGTGGTTCCCGGCGAAAATAAAAATATTGATGAGCAAATGAGAAAAGAATTTAAGAAAAATTTTGTAATAATTTAGGGAGTGTCAAAGGGGAAGACTGTTGAATGGTCAAGTAGGCTTTTTTGCTCAAATATTTAAAAATATGCTTGAATACGGGGGTTTTAATTATGGGGATGCTTTTGGCAATGACGCGGCAGGTTTATATGGATCTCATGGATGCCAACGATAACTTATACGAAAGGCCCATAGGCTATACAGGCAGAAGGGGGCTTGAAAAACGGCGGGTTGACTTTCTGAAGAAGTATATCTGCTTTGTCATGACCGGAAGGATGGTGTCCGATACGACCAAGATTTATATTCGTTCTGCCGGATCATCAGTGGCCGAGGCCTTTAGACTGTATAACGAGGGCCTGCCGCCGGATTTGCCAGACTTTGTTTGAACTTGTTGAGAATTAACACTGCATAGTGCTATACTCATATAATATAGAATATTTTGGTAGGAGCATTAAGTATGAGTATAGCTGCGGATGATCGGAATACCATCATTGAAAATTATATGATTCTTCGCGCCGTGCTTGGCGAGACAGGTCTTTTTGCTCAATTAACCAAGGAATACCCTTATGTTGAACGGTTGTTTTCACTGGTACTGGATGAGAAATTGAACCTGCCCTTTCAACATATGACTAAGGAGCAGAAGATTGATGCCTGGCAAAACTGGAGCAATACCATTTTAGCCGAATGCTTAACCAGTGAAAGGATGCTGGAGATTTGGTCTGCCTGGGCCGATAAACATGAGCAGATAGGCTTTTCCCATGAACAGCGGCTGCGGCTGCAAAAGACAGGAAAAGCAAAGGATGATAAAGAGCTAAAAAAGCTGGACAGTGAAGAAAAGTATACTGTTATATATACGCTTGTTCACTTTGCGGAGCTGAGCGGGATAAATATAAACATCTTAAATGGTATCGAGCCTCTTAGTTTGGGTGTAACAGTCGATAAGAATTTTATTGACGGAGATTTAAAAACCATAGCTACAGTAAACCTGCGCAATGATTTTAGGGAACATACGAATGAGAGGATTAGGAAGAGCAAAGAAAATGAGCAGGAAGTGCAAATTGAAAAAAGAGGCAGGCTCCCTTACGGCGTAAAATATAAAATGATACTCGAAAATCCGCTGGGCATAGATTTTGCCAAATTGAAAAAGGCAATTTCTTCTGAATTGAAGGAACCTGTAAAAGGCATTGGCAAGATTATAGAGGAAGCATACAGTTTAAACGGGATTGTCAAAATAATTTGCATAAATCATGAAAACCTGTATGTGGACACATCGAGATATTACGTTCCGGATTCATGGAAACCGCTAATAATGACTTACAATGTGTTGACGGCCGATAACAGCTATATATGCAGAAAGGGTCTTAAGTATCTCAATATTAAGATTGACATGCCCAACAGCGTCGAATCGGTGATTAAGGATATTGAAAAACGGGATTTGGGCTACCTCCGGCCAGTGACCATGACAGTTAAAAAACCGGCCAAGAGCAAGCCATAGGCATTCGAGAGCAGCTTTTATAAAGATAGAGAAATTTTTTTTAAATTCTCAAAGAAAATCATTCAGCAGACAGGCGGTGAAAAACAATTCATCGTCTGTTTTTTCATGCCTGACATGGCGGAATCGGATTCAAGACGTCCCTATAAACCCACTCGAAATGAAAACAGACAATCCCTGATAGCATAGACTTACAAGCTTGAATAAACCTCTTTGCGGGCAGAGAAGATGGAGAAAAAGCAATGAAAGGGAACGAAAAAGCTCGAAGCCTGTTAAGTTTATCAGGGAATAAAACCACTTTGCCATTAATATACATTAAACAGAGAGACAAGGTTGGGGGTGGGGAGATGGGACAAGCGCAATTGAATACTGCTGGCAAAAGCCTTGATCCTGCCATCCTGGAAATGATATTAGAGGCCCTGTCCTTTGGGGTTGCAAGGAGCATTATAAATTCAGCAGTCGAAGCCATCAGTCAGACCGTTGTTACCGAACAGGCCGATGAGAATTTGGATGACTCATTGACTTGATGAGACGCACTCCGTTATAATTCACCACCTGAGTGCGGACAAACGTAACAGAAAGGATGATGGAGATGAAGGCTGCTGCCTATATCAGAGTCAGTACAGATAAAGAAGAACAGCAAAGCTCCCTGGAAAACCAGCGGGAGTTTTTTGAGAGGTACATACCCAGTAGAGGGGATGAGCTGGTAGCCATCTACTGCGACAAGGGCAAGTCGGCTACAAAAATGCAAAACAGGAAAGATCTGCAGCGTTTGCGCAAAGCGGCCAAACGGGGCGAATTCCAGAAGCTGTATGTCAAGGACATCAGCAGGCTTTTCCGAAACACTCTTGACTTTATTACCGTTACCAGGGAGCTGAATTCCTACGGGGTTTGCCTGCACCTTGTCAATATGGGCGAGGGCAAGGACATTGATAATTTTACCTTGAACCTGATGGCCATGCTTGCGGAGAATGAGTCCCAGCGCATCTCCGAGAAGGTTAAGTTTGGCAAGCAGTTAGGCAAAGAAAAAGGACGGGTGCCCAATTTTGTTTTTGGCTATGACAGGATCGACAGATATACCCTTGTACCTAATCCTGAAGAAAGCGAATGGGTCAGGAAAATATTTGATCTCTACACAGAAGAAAAATGGGGCATGGCAAGAATTGCGTCATACTTGTATCAGAACAGGGTAAAAACCAAAAAGCTGAAGGACGGAAAGCCCAACTATAATTGGTCGCAGAATACTGTCGGCAAAATCCTGAAAAACGAAATTTATATCGGCCGCGTAATCAACGGGAAGCAGAGCAGCATTGACATATTTACAAATAAAAGGGCCAATAACCCTGAAAGCGAATGGTACATTGTAGAAAGGCCGGAATTCCGCATTATTTCAGACGAGCAGTTCTACAAGGCGCAGGAGCAAATGAAGCTGAACGCCGAGGCTTATGAGGGTACGTTTACCCGGAGAAGCGACAAGCACCTGTTTTCCAATTTGATTAAGTGTGGGTCATGCGGTTTTTCCTACCGGCGCTACCAAAGGAGGCACTCGCAAAACGGGCCCTTATATGTCTGGTGGACCTGCTCCAAAAGAAGCGCCTATGGGAAAAACCGCTGTGAGTCTGAGTACGTCAGGGTAAATGAAGATTGGCTCAAAGACGGTTTGGACAGGCTCTTCAATTATCTTATAAAGGATAAGGCCGCCTTCTTTGAAGCTGTGGAGCGCAAATGCAATGCCCTGGTTAAAGAATATATCAGGGAAAGCGAAGGCTATGACCTTGACGAGGCCAGGGAACAGCTTGAGGAACTGCAGGCTAAGCGCGAGCGTATTAAGAGGCTGGCGGTGGACGGGCTGATTACCATGGAGGAAGCAAAGCAAGACATGCTGCCCATCAACGCTGAAATAGAAAGGCTTTCCTTCAAGCTAAACAGCACGGACAAAACCAGGGAGCTTAACAGGCAGATCAGGAACAGCCTGAAAAAGTTTATGGAGGCCTTTGATCATTTTAAATTTACAGAAAGCATAGACAATACCGACTTGAAGAAAATCATCAAGGAAATCCGGGTTATGTCCGAAGAAGAAATCTATGTGTACTTCAACATCAATGAGGACTTGGAAGGGTTGAGCTTCCCCATCCTTCTTTCCGGTACATTCTTAATGCCGCCTGAAGCTAAAACCGACACCAATACTAAATACAATACATAAGGACGTAACTGAGAGACTGGAGTCGATAAATCCATTGATATATGAAGATGTAAAAAAGGTATTGGAAAAAAATAAAGCAGAAAGACACATACGGGGAGGAAGGGCAACCCACATGAAATATAAGGCAGAAAGGGAAGAGGAGGTCAGTCTACCATGAGGTAGACTATTTTTTTATTCATTAAAACATAAGCCGGGCCTATACCCGGCGCTTTAAATCCTCCAGTCTTTTATATACATCCTCTGCCGTCAAACCTCTTGCCTGTATCACAGGAGCCTGAGTCCTTATGTCTTCCATGCCCATGGTGTTGCTGTCAAGCCCCGTGGCGACTATAGCGTCATACTGAACATTGGATATAGATTCCGGTGAGTTGTCAGATATGTCTATGACCTCATATCCTTTTTGAGAGAGATAATTTTTTACATCGGTCAGTGAGCTCTCTACAGCCACTCGCTTTGCCATGTTTTCACCTCCATGATTTTCATAGTAGATATTATCTCCATTTTAAGTTATGCTATGAGCAATATTTAGCCAAAAGCCGGGATGTTATTGACATGTATAGAGGGCTTATTTTATAGGATTTGTCATAATTCTATGATATAATGGTCGCATAGTAAAAAATGGTGGGTGAGAGATTATGGAGGATTCTAAAAGAGGTCTGCTGCTTACGATCATAGGCACTTTCTTTTTCGGTACTAGTGCCATTTTTACCCGTCTGGCTGTTGGAGTACCGGCTGTGGAGATTGCGTCCTTAAGGCTTTTTGCCGGCTCGTTTTTCATATACATTGCGGCAAAGTTTACCGGTATTCATATGTTGCTAAAGAAAGAAGAATATCCAAAGTTCCTTATCTATGGTCTTATAACAGCTTTTCATTTTTATTTTTACAATCAGTCACTGTTTTATACTACCATAGCCCATTCATTGAGCTTGGTTTATCTGTCCCCAATATTTGTAACCATTTTGACTGCTCACATACTTAAAGAAAAACTGCCGGCATACAAGTATGCTGGCATAGTGGTTACGCTGATAGGTGTGGTAGTGCTGGCTGGATTTGAGCCCACCATAAACAGCAGGATGCTGCTGGGCGATTTCATGGCTGTGATCTCTGCTATATGCTATGCTCTTTATTCAGTTGCCGGCAGGAGAGAGAGAAATAATTATCCACTCTTGAAGTATGTATTCTGGGTATACCTGCTTGCAGCCATATTTTTGTTGCCTTTCTCTCTGGCAGGGTTTGTGGCTCCGGTAAAACCTATCCAGATAACATCAATAATACTTCTGGGGCTTATGCCCACAGCCCTGGGGCACACCCTGTATAACGCAGGGGTAAGATATGTACACCCCACATATGCCAACCTTATCTCCACCCAGGAGGTGACATTCGGGGTTATACTGGGGGTGCTGATCTTAAACGAGATGCCCGGTCTTAATTCAATAATTGGTATATTCATTATGTTTGCTGGCCTGGCCATGACCCTGGTTGACCTCCCTAATACACGTCGAAGCAGCTCCCGCCTATGAACTCCCTCAGAATGGAGTTATGTGGTATATAGGACTCATTGTAAGAGGGAAGGAAAAAGGATAGTAACTCTAAGAGTATGTAGGCTATGGAGTACTCAGGTTCTGTGTCAGGTACTGCCCTCAAGAGCGGCTCTGCATATCCCTTTAATATGGAGAACTCATAGAGAAGGGCGGAGTTAAACATTACGTCAGCCTCCTCCTGATATGGGAATATATTCTTTTCTTCTCCCTTTCTCACATCTCCCCACATACGGAGCGTTTCTAAAGCAGAGGTACCCCTGAACTGATAATCCCTTACTATCCTGCGTATTAGCCTGCTGTATGTAGTGGGTATCCTGTTAGTCTCATCAATGTTTATCTGAGTCAGTGCACTTATATATATCTTAAATTTCATGCTTTTGGGTATGGAGGACGTCAGCTTTTCGTTTAATCCGTGGATTCCCTCTATGATTATTGGTTGGTTTTCGTCGATTTTTATGGGGTCAGTAAATTTTCTTGTGCCGGACTTAAATGTAAAGACCGGTAGCCTCACCTCATTCCCCTGTATGAGTGATGTCATGGTCTCATTAAAAAGGTCAAGGTCAAGGGCCTCAATGGACTCAAAGTCATACTCTCCATTTGCATCCCTGGGGCATAATTCCCTCGGAAGGTAGAAGTTATCAAGAGATATGGGGAGCGGCCGCAGACCATTAACACGGAGCTGTATGCTGAGTCTTTTAGAAAATGATGTCTTTCCGGAGGATGAGGGCCCTGCTATACATATCAGCCTTGTGCCTTCGCTATTTTCCGATATCATGTCCGCTATTTCAGCTATCTTTTTCTCGTGGAGTGCCTCAGATATAAGGATAAGATCTTTGGCCTGGTCTGCCTCAATATACCTGTTGAGGGATGCCGCATAACCTATATCCAGTATTTTACCCCAATTTTCGGTTTCTTTGAATACCGCTGCCAGCTTTGGCAGGTCCTTAAATGGGGGAATTTTTTCAGGGTTATCCCTGTGGGGATAGAGGATTAAAAGGCCGGGCAGATAATACTTAAGTTTAAAGAGCTTCAGGTAGCCGGTGGATGGCACCAATGGGCCATAGAAACAGTCAATATGTCCATCAAGGGAGTAAACTTCAACAGATTTCTTGCCAGTATATCCAATTATGTTTGCTTTTTCCAGAGACCTATCTTCTAAAAACAGCTGCTTTGCCTCATCTATAGAGACTTTTTTGGAAATAAATGGGATATCCTTGTCTATGATTTCAGTCATCCTGGCCTCAAGCATTTTTACAATTGCCTCTGTCAGCTTGATATTGTTTATCTCACAGTAAAGCCCGTTGCCAAGGGAGTGCTCCACGGTGAGGATGGCTTTAGGATAGAGGTCTTTGACGGCCTTAGAAAGTACAAAGGAAAGACTCCTGGCATATATCCTCTCACCGGTTTCACTGGTGTGGTCGATAAAATCAATACTGCAGTCTGAATTAATCTTCTGATTTAGATTTACAAGTCTGTTGTTAACAGCAGCGGCTAATATCCGGTGGTAATTACTGCCAAAATATTCCTTCACAATGTCTATGATTTTGACGCTATCAGTATATTCATAATCATTTTCACCTATCTTTATATGCATTTTTTGCCTCCATAAAAATAATTCTCTTGATGTAATCCAACAGTTTTGATGCATTATTTAACTCATCAAAGCTTAATTTTTTCTTGCCATACCTTACCTTTTCATAATAGCCGGTAAATTTGTCTACGTCACTCATCACTTCAGGCCATTTATTTAATGCCTCCGTCTTCATGTCCTGTGAGGATAAAATCAATTTTACGCACTGACTCCAAATACGTTCTGTACAAGAAGACCAAATAGGTATGAAACTACTGCAGCACCAAGGCCGGATATTACCATCTCTGCAATCTTGCCTTTTATGTTGGGGTTGCCGGCGGTTATGGAAACTACGGTAGCCACAATTGCCAAGGCCAGGCCGGCTAAAAGCGCAGATAAAGCTAAGGCGGCAAAGGATGAGCCCATCAAGAAATAAGGCAGCACAGGGAATGCAACGCCGATGATGTAGGCCAGGCCGGTAAATACTGCAGACCTTAGCTCATTCTCATCGGACTCTTCGACCAATAGCCCTATCATTGAATCCTCGTTTTCACCTATCTTGTCGGTAACCTCTTTTCCCACATCCTCAGACATGCCGGATTCGACCAGCTTATTTATGAGTTCCCGCTTAGCCCTGTCCTTAGAAACACTGAAGAGCAGTTCCATCCTTTTCCTTATACCCTCATTTACCTGCCTCTGTGAACGAACGGAGATAAAGGTACCTATGGCCATGGAAAGGGCACCGGCCAGGCCGACAACAAGCCCGTTTATACCCACAAAAAGTGGGTTTGTTGGATAAACAGCAGATAAACCGGTTACAGCACCTAAGAGTTCAACTATGCCATCATTCATACCCATAATGAAATCCCTGATATTTCCTACAGGCATAGCCTTTTGTTGGCTTTCAAAAAAGCTCTCATGATCTATTTCATCCTCAATTATCTTTTTGAGACCCTCCCTTTCAGCATCAGACATGTTTACAGACTTCAAAAATTGATAATAGGACTCCGTACTGGTCGATTCTGTCATCTCAAGGAAGGATGTATAAAGTCTTGGGCCCAATATAGAACGAAAAAACTTAGACCAACTAAGGCTGAAGGAACTGACCCTCTCTGAAGGACTTTGCCCCCTATCCTTCAAGAATTTGTACCAGAACTTCACATGTTCTGCTTCTATCTGGTAAAGCTCACTGAACTTCTTTTTATTTTCTTCATCTTTTTCAATCTGCGATAGATAGGAATAGAGCTTTGCAGCATTAAACTCTTCTTTGTAAAACTCTAATGCCATTTTGATCTCATTCATAGCCTATGACTACACCTCCTTATGACAGTTTTACCATGAATTTGATCTTGAATCAAGCAAATTTAGCTTTTATAAATGCTAAAATAGAGCCAAATAAAGTACCAGTGACGACAAAAAAGCAATCTACATTAACTAAAAATTGATTCTGGTGTAAGAACCATGTTGAGAATGATATGCAACATTAAATGTAACCTTAAAGCGAGTCTATGATACTCTTGATAAGTGGCAAGTGCAGCCGGGGCATCTGGCATGGAC
>JASEJN010000015.1 GCA_030016385.1 Clostridiales bacterium
TTTCTGATATCATCTTTTTGAGTCATTGTGAGCATCCTCCAATTCCTCCCTTGTGGTTTTCATCTCACCTACAAGGGTAGTATTTTAATTCGGTGCCTGCAATGACCTTTGCAATACTGGGGAATTTATTGTTGCAAAAGTGGGGAATTTCTTCTGCAACTTTGTCCTATTTTATTTTGCAACAAACACTATGGTATTTTAAACGGGACATTAAAGACAGGTGTTGTAAGGGATAACAAAAAGTATATCGGTACAAAGCCCGGAATCAATATGATCATCTCTTATAAAAACAAACCCGTCGGTGTAATTTGCGTAAGCGGCAATCCGGATACGGTCGGTTCTTTTGCCACGTTGGTAAAAAGATCTTTAGAAGCCATGCTGGAATATGAAATGCAAATGAAAGAAGAAAGAATTAAGAAAAGCAAGACAGATCAGTTATTATATTACCTTCTATTTGATCAAAATGCCAATTATACAGTAGCCAAAGAACTGGCAGACAGCATAGGTTTCGATATAAAATTTTCAAGAATCTGCATCATAATTTCCTATGACAGGAATTATGAGCAGAAAAAAATTATTCAAGCCTTGACATCTGCAGAAGGTTATTCAAGCCAGGACATTATTACTGTTGCGCAGAATAATGATATCATTCTGATTAAGAGCCTTACTAAAAATTTTCCCAATGACATCAGAGAATACAAGTATGCAATTAAGGATTATATATCTAACTTTTATAAAATGATTCCCCGAGGTTATGACAGCGCCAAAATCGGGATTTTTGTAGGGAGTATACAAAAGTATATCTATAGATACCGTTTTTCATATATGCATGCTCAGGAGCTCAGTTTGTTTATAAAAGAAAAAAATGGATTGTTTTTTTTCAACGATTATATTCTGGACTACGTCAGAAACCTGGTCACGATAAAAACTTACGATGAAATCTATAGCTCTTATCGCGAACTATTTAATGAAGAGGAGCAAAAGCAAATAGCCGAATCCATAGGAATTCTTAACAGATACAATTACAATATAGTAAATAGTGCGAAGGCTTTATATATTCACAGGAATACCCTGTTGTACAGGTTAAATAAAATTAAAGAAGTTTTGAATGTCGACCCAATGTCGAATTTCTCAGACAGAGAATTTTTAAACGAATTAGCGTACTATTTCAAGCAATCCACCTCAAACAAGGTATAAGGAATATATGTTTAATATGGAAATCAGGATATCATGTAAAAGTTTTACGATTATTCCTGCATGATATCCTGACGAATTTGTAGCACTCTTCTAGTTTTTCATAAGCATTAATATAGAACACTATCTAATTGTTGTTCCTGCAATCTTTTCATAAAACTTTGCAATCGCACTATGATCTTCCATACCTAAGCCATCGGCATGAAGTGTCTGAAGCATCTCCATTACGGCAGCTGTAAGAGGTAGCGGCGCCCCTACGCCATGTCCGGTTGATATTGCATTATTCAAATCCTTAATATGCAGATCAATACGAAAGCCAGGTTTAAAATTCCTTTTCAGAATCATTGGGACCTTTGCATTCATCACGCTGCTTCCTGCAAGACCACCCTTGATTGCATCAAATACCACTTTTGGATCTACACCGGCCTTGACTGCCAGCATGAAAGCTTCCGAAACCGCTGCTATATTTAATGCCACAATTATCTGATTGGCAAGTTTCGTAGTATTTCCGGCACCTGCACTGCCACAATAAACCGCACTTGCTCCCATTACCATTAGCAAATCATATACCTTCTCAAATGTTTCTCTGTCACCTCCGACCATAATAGATAAAGTACCATCAATAGCTCTTGGCTCCCCTCCGCTAACCGGTGCATCAATATAAACAATTCCCTTTTTTTTACATGCCTTCTCAATTTCCTGTGCGGCAAGAGGCGCTATAGAACTCATATCAATAATAATGGTTCCTTTCCGCGCTTCCTCTAAAATACCACCATCACCGCAAACAACTTCTTTTACATTTGGAGAATTCGGCAGCATTGTTATAATGATTTGACATTGCTTTGCAATCTGTGCCCCATTTTCTCCTGATTTAGCCCCCATCTCAATTAATTCGGTCTCATTTTTTTTATTCCTATCACAAACTATAAGTTCATTATTAGCCTTGATAAGATTTTTTGCCATAGGCTTTCCCATTATACCCAAACCAATAAAACCAATTTTCATTGCTATTTCCTCCCTTATGCAACTCTTCAATAGAATAATCTTATAATTTTATTATAGATAGATACGAGACCCTTGAATATGTCTTCAATATACCAAAAAAGAATGAATATTTGTACCTTGTGCATATTCCGGGTGTATTGCCTGTAAAACGTAAAGCAAATTTTGCTGAACAATATAAAAAAGCGATCATGGTGCACGGATCGATCGCTTAAATTTACTTTTTATTTCCTTAAACTCATATGCTGATAATAAAAGCTTTGTAAATCTCAGCCTCATCCATGGAAATAATCATTTTGCCATCATAACTAACTGGTTTCTTACCTGATTCAGTCAGCTCTTCAATACTTTTTGGTGCGATTTCATTAAATGTGACATCTATATTGTTCAATTTAAATGGCTTGAAAAACGTCATCCCATTAAATGAAGTCAAGTTTATCAACTGCAGCATATAGGTAGAAGCATCACATTTTGCAAAAAACATTTCGACCATTTCCGGAGCATTTGTATTAAAAGCCCTTGGAATTGGTTTTGCTTTTGACATAATATCAAGCATAAGCCTTCTAAATTCACCATAACCATATTTATAATATAATGTACCTATTCCCCACGGGATATAGATATTCCCGCCATGCCCGAAAGAAGCCATCATCTCATCGGTATTCTTATGCCCAAAACAGCGTTCAGGCGGTCCAAACGCCGCTTTTTCTACTTTTGGAAGCATCCCTGTGACATCGCCGCCCAATGTCATCTTATAATAGAACCCGTCAAGAAATACCCACTGTTTATTTTGAAAGTCCGGGAAATCTGCTTTTGGTTCAGTACGAAAATAGGTTCCTCTCACATCCTTTATTGCATCGCTGAGTTCAACGCCGAATAACTCCTTAATCAAAACTCTGTTTTTCACAATAGAACCGCCTGAAGCAATTACACAAGCCGTAGTATTTTTAAGAGCTTCTCCTACGGCATACGAAATATCAGGCACATCAGGAAGAAAAACAAAATCATATTTATTAAATTCTTCAATATGTGCTTCCAATGCATTTGAATCCATGATGGTAAAGAGAATGTGTTCTTCCTTAAACATCCGGAATAATCCACGGTACTCCGCATTCAGGGATTTCCCATCATTACTGTAAACAAGCATAATCTTGGTTCTCTGATCAAAATGCCCATAGTACTCTTCATATTTTTTATGGAATCTGAACACTTTACGGACCGTTTCAAAATTTTCATAATCAGGATAATCCTCATCATCACCAATAATACACCAATCCAACCCCGAGCCGGCAGCTATATTTTCATACAGGCGAACCTGGTTCAGATATTTGGAAACGCCCATAAAACGATAAGGTAAATCCACCGCATTAATGGCACAGTTGGAAGATATCTTGTCATCATAACCTCCTTCAATCTGCCCCACATTATCAGAACTGCTATAAACCCAAAAGGGCAATGGCCTGTCAAGAGCCGAATTTGATTCGTTTCTGACAATATCAACGCCGTGGGTTGCATATGTACTGATGGCAATATCAGTTGATATGGCCTTCGTTACATTTCTAATTTTATCAAGCATTTCATTGACAGTAATCTTTTTAAACTCCAGATATTTTAAAAATGCCGGATCTTCCATGTCTTCTTTAGTTGGAAGTACTTCCCCATACATTTCATAAAAACGCTTCTTGCAGTTTTTACATTGACAAATGCCAATGTAATTTCCACTGTAATCATGGGTGACATATCCAAACATATTAAAGAAAATGCCATCCACCTGATACTTGCGGAGTACTTCTTCAATGATCTTCAACGATAGTTCCCTCTGATATTCACCATTGACACAGGTAGCCACTGTATCATGGTATCGGATAGGACTTCCGTCCTTCTTTCTGGAATACCAGTCGCTGTGTTTTTCATAAAAGCTTTCATGAGTTTTGCTGAAATCAAAACGTGCAATCACTCTTATATTATTGGCATGGCATTTTTCGACAACCTCCTTAAAAAAGTCTCCTTTCATATATGGACTCGGATACTGACATTCCAATTCAGTGGGATGAAATGCAGTAATACCACCGCAGCCAATTTCAAGAACATTTGCATCAAAACTTTTCAGCCATTCGATATGCTTGTCGATATCCATCATGGCATCAATATCCCGGATGTTATTCTGAATCATCCGCAGATTATTCTTTTCCCACCATTTCATCAGCATTATCTCCTTTGAATAATCTTTTATTTCAAATATTACATATTAATATCAGCATGTCGTTTCAATCAAAACCATATTCCAAATGGAAAGCTTCGAGAGAGTTGCCATAAGCCTATTGCCCTTTTTCGAAAATGCTACCGGCTCGTCCTATATGCAGCCTCGACTTTGTTTTTAATAACCCTTTGTATAATCTCTGATATTTAACATGTCCCCAATTTTGTTTTTGCAAAAGCACTCCAAATTGTGCATTACGATATTAGTAGAAAATTCATTCCAAAGGTCGCCGCCTCCCGCAGCATGAGGAGTAATAATCAGATTGTCCAAATCCCAGAACGGACTTTCCGGTGGCAGATATCCAAGCTTAAATTCATCCATAAATATATCTAGGGCACCGCCTGCAATTTTTTTATTTTTTAAATAATCATATAAAACAGGCTCATTAAAGATAACTGCCCTTGATATATTAATAATATAAGCTGTAGGTTTCATACATTTGAACTGTTCCTCATCTATTAAATTTACAGTCTTTTTTGTCGGGGGGAGCGTACAGACTATAAAGTCACTTTGCTTTAATAATTCATTTATATCCTTTGTTATATAAACCTTGTCGTAATACTCTGATGCTTTTCCGGTTGTATTCAACCCGAGTATTCTCATACCAAAAGCTCGTAATCTTTTTGCGGTTTCCGTTGCCACATCACCTGTCCCTAAAAATCCAACTGTCTTGCCGTATAAATTAAATACGCCCTTGTTACTCTTCCATACATGATTGAGCTGATTTCTTATAATACTGCTGCCTTTTCTGGCAATTGCAAGCATCAAAAAGATTATATGTTCCGATATCGGTACACCGGCAGTTCCACGTCCATTAGTAACAATAATTTTTCTCTTTTGGAGGTAAGATAGAGGTAATCTTTCAATACCTATGTGGGGACAATGTATCCATTTTAAACTACTACATTTCTCAAGGAAATCAACCTGAAGCGTCCTATGATTTGCAATAATGGCGTCAACGCTTGCAAGATCCTCACAATTAATTAAATCTTTCTCTGTGCCAAATAATATAATTTTACCCCCTAATCGCCCGATTTTTTTAATATTATCATCATTGAGCTTGAATGTTGAATATATTTTCATTTTACAGTACTCCTTTCATCAAACAATGATTTTGCATATCTAACATCTTCTGCTAATAATTTGTTTACTTCTGCCTGATTAGAATATTCATGAGTAAGAATAACAGCACCTTTATATTGCCTTTTCTTTAAATAGCCGGCAATTCTTGGCCATGATGCCAAACCTTGTTTACCAGTAGTAAAATAGCGATGCCATTTTGCCTCACTTTCCGGTCCGTTGGTACGCAGATAGAAAACATTTTTAAGATTTACCAGACACAGGTAAGGCCATATAATATCCAGCCCTTGTTCTACTTCTTCCCCCGCAAGAACACTTTGGGCAGAATCCCATATTGCACCTATGTACTTTGGGTCATAGTCCTTTAATAGCTGATAAAGTTCCATTGAATTTGAAATCATGGGACCATAATGATGCTGTATCCCAAGTTTTACATTATATTTTTCACATAAGGGAACAACTTTATCAATCCTTCTTTTTACTTCTTCAACAGCTGCATTATAGCCTTTTTTTAAATCAATCGGAGCCAAAGTCCTAATAATAGGAACACCGGCTTCTGCGCAGGCTTCAAATATATTCTCGTCTGTACTGCTTCCAATGCTTGTAACAGCAATTCCGTACTTTTTCATAACTGATACCAATTTCTTTAAGCCTTCTTTGGCACTTTCCGGCTCAATTTGATATCCTTTTCTTAAACAAAATTCAACTCCATTAAAACCCATTTTACTTAGCATATTACCGAGCTCGTCCAAAGATTGAGTTGTCCATGGCTTAGTAAAAACGCCAAATATAATTTCTTTCTTTTCCATAACATTGCCTCCTTAACTCTAATGAAATTTGCGATGTATTTATCCTTTGATTGATCCGGCTGTAATACCTTCAATAAGGTATCTTTGGAAAAAGATAAAAATAAGAAACAGCGGAACCAATGAAACAACAGACATTGCAAACATAGAACCCCATGAACTTCCACCAGAGGTATCAATAAACATCCTGAGTGCAATTGCAATTGTAAATTTGGGAACATCGCTCAGGTATAAAAGCTGACTGAAAAAATCATTCCAAGTCCAAAGAAATGTTAAAATACCCGTCGTCATAATCGCAGGAACTGATAATGGCAGTATTAGTTTTATAAATATCATTATCTCACTACAGCCATCAATTTTAGCTGCTTCACTTAGCTCTTTAGGCAGAGTACGCATATACTGAACTAGAAGGAAAATAAAAAATGCCTCCACACCAAAGAACTTAGGTACAATTAATGGTAAATATGTATTTATCCAGTGCAACTTATTGAATATAATATATCTTGGTATCAAGGTAACATGGGCCGGCAGCATAACTGTCAACATCATTAATGCAAACAAAGGCTTCTTTAGCGAAAACTCCAATTTTGAGAAGGCATATGCCGCCATAGTCGAGCTTAATATTGTTCCAATTACACACATGAAAACTACGAAAAAAGAGTTCAGATAAAAACGGCTGAAAGAGTAACCTGAAAATCCTTTCCAACCAATTATATAGTTTTCTAGTGTAAATATCTTTGGGAAGAAATTTTTCGTGGAAAAGATTTCCTCGCTCGGTTTAAATGAGCTGCTGAGCATCCAAAGCAAGGGATAGATCATAACAAATCCAACTAAAATTATAAATACATGTGTTAAAAATGTGCCTTTGAATAGTTTCCTCAACATATAGCCCTCCTACTCATCCTGATTATATACCCACTTATTGGATAATTTGAATTGAATCAAAGTCATTATTGCAATAATACCAAGCAAGAACCATGCCATAGCTGAAGCATAACCCATTTTAAAGAATGAAAAACCCTTTTGATACAAATACAAGGAAAATAACAGCGTACTGTCCATGGGGCCACCATTTCCTCCACTTATTATATATGCAGAGTTAAACGACTGGAATGCATTAATAAACTGCATGATCATATTGAAAAATATCATCGGCGTAATCATGGGAATAGTAATTTTAAAAAACCGCTGTCTCCTGCTCGCCCCGTCTATCATAGCGGATTCATACAACTCCATTGGTACTTGCTTCAATGCTGATAAAAATATCAGCATCGATGAACCAAATTCCCATACGTTGAGTAAAATAATTGTATATAATGCAGTGCTCGGAGTAGCAATCCAGTTAATACCTTGAATTCCAAACTTGCTTAACACAATGTTGAACAAGCCCTCTTTATTGAATATCTGCCTCCATAATATGGAAACTGCAACGCTGGAACCCAATAAGGATGGAATATAATAAACAGCTCTGTATATTTTCAAACCTCCGATTTTCCTGTTCAATAATACTGCTATAAATAGTGCGAATGCCAATTTGAGTGGCACTCCGATAAATACAAACTTAAAAGTTACAATCAAGCTTGTTTTAAATGCTCTATCATTAAACATGGCTTTATAATTTCCCAACCCTATAAATTTCGGAGGAGTCAGGATATTATAATCTGTAAATGATAGATACAATGATACAAAAATCGGAATGATTGTAAACACTAAAAGGCCAATTAGCCATGGCGAAAGGAAAAAATATCCTACCCAGTTCTTTTTGAACCATTTGACCATACATAAATAACCTCCTTTAAACTTGCAGATTATAATGCTGAGTTTTTTACAGAAAAAGATTACTCAATAAAATCTGTAAGAATTGACGACCTTATTGAGTAATCATCTCATTTTATATCATCAAACACATTAATTCTTTGAAAGAATATCTGTTGCCGCCTTCATAAAATCTGCTGCGCCCTTTTCAGGAGTTTCCTGATTAAAAGATACTGCAGTTGCAATTTTATTAAAGTTGGTGCTTATCTCATTGTATCCCTCCGGCGGATATGGTTCATAGCTGGCATTTTTAATCAATTGATTTTGTATAAAATCAACAGATTTCAATTCGGGTTTTGACAATAAACTTGAGATAGATTGCACAGCGGTTGTAGCTGCAGGAACACCTTGTTCAATTTTAAATGTTTTCTGTCCTTCTGTATCATTAATAAAGAAGTTAACAAGTTTAGCCGCAGCTTCCGGATGTTTAGACTTTGCATTTATAGTAAAGAATGCGCCACTTATGTATTCAGGATTTGGTTGACCCTGAATATGAGGGAATCTTACAATATTTATTTCTCCTTTATCTTTGACCTGATTCTGATATAAGCCTATCTGACTGGCCGGCACACCGGCAATTGCTACTTTGTTGGTAGCAAACATGCTCTGCTCCAATGGAAGATTGGCATATTCAGTAGTTGTTGCTCCGTCCGGGATTAACTTCTGATCCCTCAAATCCTTCCAAAATTTAAACCAACTAACTACCGCATCTTCAGTAAACCCTAATTTCCCATCATCTGTAAATAAATGTTGTCCATTAGCTCTTGCCCAAATACTGAAGTTATAAATATCATTGGAAAAGTCGGCACTTGCCCACATTTTGATTCCCTTTGAATCTGCTGCTGTTTTCACTTCTTTTAATTTTGTAACAAATTCATCCCATGTCCAGTCCATTTTAGGATAACTTATTCCCAATTTATCAAAAGTTGATGTGTTATAACCAACTCCTGTACCAGTAATTCCTTGGGGAATCATATAAAACTTCCCATTTACATATCCACTTTTTTGCACGGAATCTGGAATATTCTTTAAGTCAAGATATCCCTTATCTGCCAATAGCTTTAAATCATATAATGCGCCTCTTGCTGCATACTCGGCCGCATATCGCTGATGCATCCCGATTACATCTGGAGCATTTCCGCCTGCTATTTGCGTAGACAATTTGTCAAAGTATTGCCCCCATGTGCCAAAAGGTCTGTCCACTTTAATGTTTGGATTCTTGGCTTGAAATTCATCAATTACCTTGTTGTAGACTTCATTTCTTTTTGTATCACCCCACCAGGTCATTGAAATTTTTATCGGCTCATTATTTGCAGTATTTTTATTTGTTCCCTCTTGTTTTGTTTCATTGCTGCATCCAGTAAATGAAGATATTAAAAACAATATTGCTAAAACACAAACAACTTGTCTTTTCAACTTAGACATGATTCAAATCTCCTCTCTTTTTTAAATTAATTTAATTATGATAGATTTTTATTTGGTAAAGTTGCAAATATAAAATTTAAGCTCATATTAAAGAGTAACAATTATTCATTAGATTTTTACTCCTACAATTTTCTTATAATAATCATAATACTTAAATGATTCTCTTGATCTGCAGCAATTTAGAGTTAAAATCTATCTTTAATATCATATTACACGGAAACCGATAAATCCAATTTCTTTTTAGCAAAGACTTAACTTATATTTTTATTATAGATAGATATGAGACTTTTGAATATGTTTGAAATATACTAAAAAAAAATAAATATTTGTACTTTGTGCACATTCCGAAAACATTATTCCTATCGTGAGCTTTTCCCCAACGATCTGCATAACCTTTTCGTCTTTTATATATAGAAAACAATATTAAAACGGCAGGGAGGTAACTTCGATGCTTATCGAGAATTTAAACGATAGATACAGGGAAATGCTTTCAAAGCTTGTAGGTACATTAATAGGCAACGAAAGGGAAGCAGAAAAACTTTATAATGAAATAATTTCTTCAAAAAAACCAAACAATTTATATGATTAAATCGTTATAGTATTTGATGGCAATACGATAACCGGGGTGATGCTGTTTGGAGATTGATGAACTTTATAACAAATATGAGAATGCGCTTTTAAGATTTGCAAAGTCATTGACCGGGAATAGGGAAGAGTCGGAAGATCTGGTGCAGGAAACATTCCTGCGTGCCATGGCAAATTGTGCTCTTCTCTCCACTCTCACAGCATGTCAGGTCAAATCCTGGCTCTACAGAGTACTTAAGAATTGCCTCATAGATAAAAAAAGGAAACAAAAGTTTGAGATCCTTTCGGATCCCGGGGATGATACAAATAATTACTCTATAGAATCCGAAGTCGAACTCAGGATTATAAGCGGCGAAGCGCTTTCGGCACTATCGGCCAGGGATAGAGAAATTGTTTATAAAAAATACTGGATGGGAATGACCAGCAGGGAAATTGCCAGCTGCCTGTCCATACCTGATTCCACTGTACGGTATCGCATAAGCATGGCCATCAAACAACTAAAAAATAAATATATGTCCAAAAAGGACAAGGAGGTATAATATATGGGTAAAAAAATAAGCAATATAGGCGTTCTGGATTTGACTTCTACAACGGAAGAAAATATCAACCAGATTGAAAGTATTGAAAACGTGGGAGCTCTTGTATATAGCAGCAGTACTGCGACCCTGGCCACCAAGATTCCCATAACAAATCTTGGCATGTCTGATGAGATTCCTGAAAACTGCAAAATTATACAAGGTCAAATCGAGCTGAATAAAAATTATTTTGAAAATATCAAGGAACCTATTGCAATGTATATAAGCGGACAGATTATTATAAAGCCTGATGTTACAGCGGATAATATCGAAAAGGGTATCGGCTTTTTAGATGTTAATGGCCAGTTAATATGCCCCGAAAAACTTGCGGGGATACTTCAGTCAAAATGTAAAAATATTAACGGAAAGGTATTGACGTATGACAGCAGTTATTCTGTAAACATAGGTAAAATAAGCATTAATGATTCATTCCTTCAGTCAATTAATGATTCATCTTCACTGGCTTTAATCGGAAAGGTGAATTTTATAGATGACATCGATACTGCTTTATTTGAAAAAAAGGTAAGCAATATCGACATCGTAGGCGCCGTATCAATTAAAGAGGAATATCTTAACATGTTCAACAAAAAAATGCATATCAGGGATGGCTGCCATGTCGAAACCATACCTTTAGGATACACCTATATAGGAGAAGATCTCCACTTGAACTCCATATCCATAAAGAGATTTAAAAATGCACGGCTTTATATATCGGGCATGCTGGAGTTTGACAGAGACATTACAGGTGAAATGCTTAAAGGGCGCATCGATAGTATAAAGGCAAAGGATATAATCGTATGCAGTAGGGATCTTACAGAGGCAGTGTTTGACCTGTGCAAAGACGTTACCACAATTATCGCGGACTACAGCGGAAAGGCCTGTGTAATTGACGGTGAACACCGCCTGACCCAGTCCGAACTCAAGTATGCCAAGGAGGATATAACTTATATAGTACAGGGCAGTCTTACGATAGATAAGGATATAACCCCTGATTTATTTCTCCAGAAGGTGGAACATATAGACAATCTCGGAGAAATAATTTGCAGCAGCGAAATGTACGGATTGGTGCAGAGTAAACTTCGCATCTCCTCAGGAGAGATCAGCGACGGCACCCAAAATGATGAAGATTCAAATATAGGTTATTTGAAACTGTAAAGTAAATATACTGATACTAAGCAAAAGATGCTTCTCGATTCACATAATATAAATTTTTCATAAGGATAGCAGGCAAACGGCAACAGGGAGCGGCGATAACTCCCTGTTGCCGTTTGCCAGACATAGGGGGACGGTTAACAATTGTTTTGGACATAGGGGGACGGTTAACAATTGTTTTGAATTTAGCGAATACTTGAAAAAATTATTAACCGTCCCTCATGCCTCATGCATTTTTGAGAACATATATTTTCATTAGTACCTTTTGTACTGAACGCGTACTCCATAAACCATAAAACAACACTGCACCAAGCAGATTTAAAATCACATCATCTATATCGCAGATTCCAGAACGGGTAAACAGTTGTACTATTTCAACACTAATCAAAATGGTTAACATGGTAATTAAAAATTTCTTGAATTTATGCAAGCTCTGAAATATACAGGGAAGCAAAACCCCCATGGGGGCAAATATTAATATATTGCCCAAAAGATTTTCTATGATTATTGATTTATTTATAGAATCACTGATAAAGGCCCGTATGTATTTTCCTATAGTTTTGAAAGGGATTAAATTTATACTCCACTTAAAGTATCGTGCAGCACCTATTGCATCTACAGCGGCAAAATGGCGCATGCCATTGTAAAATAGTGCATTTGCCAATATAATAATATAAAAAGCAAACATAATTAATATTGATATCCTCGCCGTTTTCAATCGTTCATCAATTCCGCTCATAGTGGGTATGAGTATAAAAGCTGCTATAACTATCGGCATGCAAACACATATAGCACTAAAAATCAAATCTGATGCACTAAAAATCGAGTTGCCTTTAAATATTATAAAACCGATGAATAGAGCAAATAATATACCTCCACTGTAAAAAATCCCCGCGATAATCTTTCTTGCCAAATGATTTTTTTCCATAATCCTCACTCACTTTCAGCAGTATAATCTTGAGTTCTTTTATAAATAATAAATGTCTCAAGTTAAAGCCACATTTTTATTTATCATAGAAGTCTCCGATCCAATAGAAAAACATTGGTAACTATGAAAAATAATATATTCAAGACACGGCCGAACATTATACGTTTACCATACCAGATTTATGTTATATTCCACATATATATTGCATTTCCTTCACAATTAATAAAGAAAGTATGATAATGAGACAATCTTGATGAGCTTCTCTGTGGAACATGTTTTACAGCATTTGATTCATCTGAGTTGATGGTATATAATGTAATATATTTGATAGTAAATATTGTAAAAATGGCAAAATATATATTTCACATGAAAATTTTCATAATGGCTACATTATTTACAACATGTTCTATCTAAGTCTACAACTCACTGATTGAACTATGCCTGCAAAATGTATAAAATATTAAGTAATGTGGGAGGGAGATAAATGAATAGAAATGAACTGCACGTGATATACGGAAATAATCCGCTGAAAATGGTGAAAGAAGTGCTCTCTAAAATAAAAATCGAGGATGAAATCAAACCTGACATGCTCATAGGCATAAAGCCCAACCTGGTTGTTGCAAAACCGGCATGTGAGGGCGCCACGACGCATCCTGAAATAGTTGAGGGCGTCATACAGTATCTTAAAGAAAAAGGATTCAAAAACATAATAATACTTGAAAGTTCATGGGTAGGGGACAGCACTGACAGAGCATATAAGGTATGCGGATATGAGGATATATCGAAAAAGTACAATGTACCTTTGTTTGACCTTAAGAAAGATTCATATGAGGTAAGAAATTCAGGAACCATGGACTTAAAGGTATGCAAAAAAGCCCTTGAGGTCGACTATCTTATTAATATGCCTGTATTGAAGGCCCACTGCCAGACGTTATTTACATGCTCGATAAAGAATTTAAAGGGCTGCGTACCTGATAATGAAAAAAGAAGATTCCATTCTTTAGGTATTCACAAGCCTATCGGCAATCTTGCAAAAGTGTTAAAGTGCGGGCTGATAATTGTGGATGCAATTTGCGGAGACCTTACATTTGAAGAAGGAGGGAACCCCATCCAAATGGATAGGCTGATCATAGGTAAAGACCCTGTACTCATAGACACATACGGTGCCTCGCTTATCGGATATTCCAAGGATGATATTGAATATATAGGCATTGCCGAAAAAGCCGGAGCAGGATCATCAGATCTTGAACATGCAGACATACATGAATATAATTCATCGCTTAAAAACGGAGCCAAATTCAAACCCTCAGGCAAGTCGAAAAGACTGTCCCAAAAAGTAATAGCAAAGGATGCATGCTCGGCATGCTACGGAAGCCTTATTCATGCCCTCCAGAGACTGGATGAAAAGGGTATGTTCGAAAAAATGAAGGACAGTGTATATATAGGTCAGGGATTCAGAGGTAAATCCATCGATGGTATAGGTGTAGGAAACTGCACGTGCAAATTTACCAAAAATGTAAAAGGCTGCCCGGCTTCTGCAAAGGATATAATAGAGTTTTTGGAAAAACAGATATGAATGCAATGCAGGCGGCATGGGCTTTAGGTAAGTACTAAAATATTACTGTTTAAGACAAATTTATTTGAAATTTACAACCCATGCATCTTTTATATAATCGTCAATAATTTTTCTTGAAAGGTTAAACCAACTGATGCACTTATCGATGATAACAGAATCTGAAGTAACCACTCTGCCAATATCGCGGAGCACGGCATCCGCATTAGGAACAAGTTTGACTTCAACAGGAATATCCCATTTGTCTGCGTGCCGGAGTATCCTGCTGCAAAGCCTGCCTGAGTTTGAGACAGGGGCATCGAGATAGAATTTGGCTCCGGGAATCGAAAGCTCTCTGAAGCTTTTTCCTATGAGCTCCAATGCGATATCTGTCTGCTCGATCAATCGGTAGGTTCCCCGCAAACCTGCGAGGTCCCGCATGACTCCGTCATTTCCGAGTATTATAATGCTTTTGGAAAGCGCGACTTCAATAGTGATTATAAGATTGAAACCGTCAATATACAGGCATCCATTTTTAGCATCTTCCAGCGGGAGCATGTTGCTCCTTCTCTTTTTATATTGAAGGCTTGTGGATGTTGCCCTTTGAAGGGCAAGCCGCTGCCTTGAAGAAAGCAGGTAATGGTTGCCTACAAACGTGATTGCGCCATCCTGCCTATACCCTCTGTCAAGCAGCCATTGAACTTCTTTTTGAGCAGTCTTGAGTTTTGAAATAGCTTCATTCGAAAACCATCTTTGATCATTTTCATCGAAGCCTCTCCTTGTTGGCAATTATAACCCTCCTATGGATTACATCCCGATATTATTGCATTTCTTATTTATATTATAGAACTTTTTATGAATATATTTGTCCTAATTTTTTAACATTTCTTCGATTCGTAATATGAACTTATGTTATTTTGAACACTCATTCGTCGCTCAAAATAACATAACCCCATCTATGCCTGATTTCAAATTGTGAATTGAAGTTAATATTTATATTTGACCTCAACAGTTTATGCTTAATATAATCTAAAAATAGTATCATATTACAATTAGATTACAATTAAACAAATATGTTCCAATTAATATGTATATACATTATAATAAATGTATTAAAATAAAAGGGAGCGATTTTATGAAGAATAAAATGGTTCATTCTTATATGATTGCTGCCATGATTATACTTTCTCTGTTCACTTTAATGTTTACATCGCTTGTAGATACAGCAAAAGCACGGATATGTCAAAATAACCGGTTGCATTTATTCTGAATACTATGGTTTCAGTTTTCCCATTATTTCGGAAGATGGTTTCGAGACATCCTTTTGCACCGAAACAGGATTTTATGAAGCTCCCTTTATTTTCACAAAAATAAACGACGACTTGAATGGCAGCAAAATAAATTTCATTAATGGCTGGAAAAGCGATATACAGGCATCGGACGAAAAAGGAAAGTTTATATACCTCATAGCAGAGTTCGGCTCTCTGAAGAGCGACCCGAAACAAGGAGTTACAATTGTCCGTAAGGTGGACTATAAAAGTGGAAAAACAATTACTGAAAACCAGTTCTTAACCCCGAGCAAGCACGGTCAAATTAAAGCGACGGATTTCGATGCATTTAAAATCGGCGTAACTGCAAAGGACGGATACAAATGGATATTTGATATTTTTGACGGTTACAGAGAAATTAACTCACCATAGTGATAAGATATTATGATATTTGTCCTATGTATACATTTTTCTTACATTCCGCAACAGTTGATAAATATTCCAAGTACTTAAAAAAGTAATTTTATTTCTTTAAAAAATCACGAATATTTTTTAGTTATTTTTTAGTTAAAGGGACGGTTAATTTCACTTAAGCTTTTGGACAAGCCAAAATTATTTATATTATAGTTTACAACTTTTTATTAACCGTCCCCTGATTGCACAACTTTTTATTAACCGTCCCTGTCCACTCATTTACTTTTTTATTTTAGAACAGCAAACGAGCATATAGGATCCCATGGCTTTAATTTTATGGGCTCTTTTTCAAGTGCGGCCTTAAGTTTATCCGAAAGATATTTTTTATTGATTATAACTTCATAGGTATATTCGTCGAACCAGGAATCATCCATTACAAAATAACCGTCTTTGCCGTTTTTCTCCCCCCAGCTATTCTCAACCTTCCAGCGGTTTGGCCTGTCATTTACAAGATTAACGCCGGTAAGCGCCATTGCATGTGTCGGACTGCTGTCCCTGTAATCGAGCTTTTCTCCCTTCGGAATAATAATATCCGTGCCCAACGCAAGATCATAGTCATAAAGGCTGCTATCCATTACGCCGAGCTCCCTGTTGGACATTTTGGTTACATCGCAGCCAAACCATACTTCTTCATTATCCTTAAGCTGTTTTATTGCGAGATCTTTCATTGTGCCTATATCAACATTCAAATATGTCATATATCCTGCCTCTACTACATTTCCGTAGTATGGGATCTGATATAGTACGCCGAATTTTTTATCCCTGGTAGGTGCATTTATTACACTTACATATTCATCGACATCTATACCAACAAACTTATTGAAAAACTCCACAGGCGTAATGTTTTCGTAACCGAAGAATTTCTTATCGGTATCCCTGTATTCAAAATCGAATCTTTTAGGAGGTTCGCCAAGGAAACGGCATAACATGCTAAAAATCGCATTGAGAATATCTTCCTTCTCATGCCTCATTTCTTCGGAAGTACCATTTTCATCATGGATTTCCCTTATTTTTAATGCCCCTTCTCTTAGTTTTGAATTCAAAAGAGCATTCATTTTTTCACTGTTGCTGCTGTGAAAAGTCTCAAGCATAGAATATTTAGGCATAACACCGTATTTTTTAACAAGATTGCAGAATAAACCCCAGTCGCCGCCATCTGGAACTGGCAGTTTCAGAAATATTGTCACAATTCTGCTGTCTATAGTTTCATCTACAGTGCTTATTATATTTTCAAGGAATAGGTTTGCCTTTTCAAGCTTATCCCAGAACATAAGGTAACATTCTGAAAGCTCAAAATCCTTTATTTTATATTTTTCAATTATTCCCTGCCTTATAATGTTAAGACCCGCAAACATCCAACATCTCCCGGATTTTTTCTGATCGGTCACCTTGCCGGCATCAATATCGATCGAAAATGCATGCTGGTCTTTTGCAATCACCTGATTATTTATGGACGCCGCGTCGATACCATTTTTGGATATAGCATCCATTAATACTTTGTTATTAATATTATCTTTGAAACGATTAAATGAGTTATTTAAAAATTCATCTGTAATACTTTCTTTCAAGTTAACCTCTCCTTCCCATATATCTTTAATCACAATTATACTATAATATTCAACTAAATTGAACAAAAGGACGGTTCATTTTAGTTTGTGTGTATCCAAAATAAAATGAACCGTCCTTTTCAAAATTTTAGACAAGCATAAATTATTTGTCCCTTCGTAAGTTTTTATTAACCGTCCCCAATCCTCAAGTCTTGATTCCAAATCTTTTTATTAACCGTCCCCCGACTGTTGTTTGCCGTTTGCTATCTTTTATTAACCGTCCCTGTCTCCTTTCTATTTTTTAATATATCTTCCAAATTTCCTGGGCAAAACCAAATCATTGAATTGTCTGTTGAAATAACTGTCTGTCATGCCGGCGATATAATCAACTACAATCCTTGCATTGCTATTGTTTTCTTTATATGAGTCACTCATCTCTTTTAAATGCTCACCGTAAATCAACGAGGACTCATCTTTTTCGTTTAGCTGCTTTATATACGTTTCAAATAATAGCTTGAACATGTTCTTTATTTTGCCGTTTTCTTTCGTCTTAAAAGGATTGTTGTAAATCCTTTCACGGTTGAAATCAAATAGTTCGTTGAGAGCATCATAAACATCTTTGGAAAAACGCAGATATGGCTTGTCATAGCTATTCAATACTATGTCACGGATCAGTTTATTTATTATATCCCGGTTATTATTTCCGAGTACTTTTACGATGCCCTTCGGTATGTCTTCACGTTTTATCATCCTGACGGTCATTGCATCTTCAATGTCACGGCCTATATAGGAAATAATATCGCTTACCTTCACTACGCACCCTTCAAGAGTCATTGGAACTATTCCCGTGCTGAAATTCTTCACTTTCCAGCATTTACTATACTCGTCCAAAAACCTATCCCAATCCTTGCCCGTATCGGGTTCATATCTTGATTGCAACTGTTCTCCATTGTGGGCAAGCACTCCGTCGAGTACCTGCAATGTTAAATTAAGACCCCGGCCATGATCTTCAAGTTCCATAAGGGATCTGACGCTCTGGGCATTATGGCAGAAATAGCCAAAACCTTTGCTGGAACATATTTCATCGATATAACTCTCACCATCGTGACCATATGGTACATGCCCTATGTCATGACCTAACGCAATCGCTTCTATCAAGTCCTCATTTAATTTTAAGCATCTTCCAATCATTCTTCCTATTTTTGACACAAGCTGAACATGAAGCACTCTGTGAGTTATATGATCATTATCGAAAAGAAAGAACACCTGAGTTTTATCGATATATCTCGTATACGCCCTTGAATGAATTATTCTGTCGCCGTCGTGGAAAAAGACAGGCCTTATGTTCTCTCTATCAGGCATTTCCTCCCTTTCCGGAAAAAGCCTTATCCCTTGGAGGCTCCTGCATGCATATTTGCTAAGAGTTCTCCCTTCCCTCTTGGCATTGTTTTTGATTATTTCGCTGTATATTTCCCTCTCATCCATGATAACACCTTCTCAAGTTACCATAATATTTATTATTTATAATCTATCACTACAAAATAAATAGTCAATATAATAATCTTCAATTCGCAATATGAAATCAGGCATAAATGTGATTATGTTATTTTGAGCAACGAATGAGCATTATGAAAGTTTTGATAAGTTCTTGGCTTTGCTGCCGCAAAGAATCCTTAGAGCTTTTGATTGTCTGAGCTTAGGCGAGTTTCAAAAGCTCTTGGATTCTTTGCGGCTGCTGGCCTTAGAACTTACAAAACTTAAATCTGCCGAATGAGTGTTCAAAATAACATAAGCTCATATTGCGAATTAAATATAATAATATATGTTTATTTCTACTTTATATCAGATTTTCCTGCAAATGAGACCTATATCAAACGGAGTGCATTTTTTATATTTTAAGAATATTATTCCAATCGCTAATCTCAAAGTATGAAAAAGACAATTCATGGCATATCAAAATTGGCGCATTTAGCGGCTCATTCCCGCTTAACAGAAATACTGTGCATATATTTGTGAACTTTTTTCCTGTTTTTTTGAAATAAGTTCGACTTTTTTGCAAAACTCTCTTGATAGTGGGAGGCATATATAGTAGAATATGAATATATTATTCATGAATTCGCCAATATAATTTAGATGATGTGGATCTAGAGTTTCTACCGGACAGCCGTAAATTGTTCGACTATTGGAGTGCATTCAGATGTATTGTGTACATTTGTGCTCTTTATTAGTTTGCGGCGATTGGTGGAAAAATCAATTGCTTTTTTTATTATTGGCGAAAATACAATTTAAAAGGGCTAAAGCTCTTAAATATTTTTAATGGGGGGTTTATAATTGGAAAACTTTTTCAAACTAAAGGAAAACGGTACAAATGTGACAACTGAAATTATTGCAGGCTTTACCACATTCTTTGCGATGTCATACATCATATTTGTCAATCCGGCAATACTATCACAAACTGGCATACCGTGGGGCGGCGTCTTCCTGGCGACAATCATTGCAGCCACAATAGGCACTCTCGTCATGGGACTCTTTGCAAATGTGCCATATGCACAGGCTCCGGGCATGGGTTTAAACGCCTTCTTTACTTATACAGTATGTTTTGGTCTGGGTTTTAGCTGGCAGCAAGCTCTGTCAATGGTTTTTATCTGCGGTATTATTAATATTATAATAACCGTGACAAAGATTCGTAAATCGATCATCAAATCGATTCCAGTCAGCCTTCAAAATGCAATCGGCGGAGGAATCGGTATTTTTATCGCTTACATCGGCATCAAAAACGCAGGCTTTTTACAGTTTACTTCAGATCCCGGCAAACATGCCATTTTAAAAGACGGGACCGTTATTGCCGACGCAAGTGCGGTACCTGCGCTTGTGGCATTTAACAATCCCGCTGTCATATTGGCCTTAATCGGACTTGTTATAACCGTTGCATTATTGCTTTTCAAAGTGAGAGGAGCAATCTTGATCAGCATTATACTGACTACATTGATCGGCATTCCTATGGGCGTTGTCGATGTTACAACTGCAGGCGCAACCACCGGAATAGGCAAGTCCTTTGCTCAGCTTGGCACTACTATCGGAGTTATTTTCACCAGTAAGGGAATAGGTTCACTTTTCAGCGATATCTCTAAATTGCCTCTTGTTTTAATGACTATATTCTCTTTCAGTCTGTCGGATACATTCGATACAATCGGAACTTTCATAGGCACAGGCCGCAGAAGCGGAATCTTCAGCAAAGAAGATGAAATCGCCATGGAAACCAGTTCGGGATTTAAATCAAAAATGGATAAAGCTCTTTTTGCAGATGCAATCGCGACTTCGATAGGAGCATTATTTGGTACATCAAACACAACTACCTATGTTGAAAGTGCGGCAGGAATAGGTGCAGGCGGCCGTACGGGCTTAACAAGTGTCGTTACCGCATTGTTATTTGTTGCATGTATCTTCCTGGCACCTATCGCGGGTCTGGTCCCCTCGGCTGCAACCGCACCGGTTCTTATCGTAGTTGGCATCATGATGCTTTCATCTTTCAAAGAGATTAAGTGGGCAGATTTGGAAGAAGCCATTCCGGCTTTCTTTGCAGGCATATTCATGGCTCTTTGCTACAGTATTTCCTATGGTATAGCAGGAGGATTCATATTCTACTGTATCGTCAAGATTTGCAAAAAGCAAACTAAAGATATTCATCCGATATTGCTTGTAGCCACACTGCTCTTTATATTGAACTTTATAATTCTTTCGATTATCTAAGAAAACAGAACATTGATTCGTTCAGCAACTCAAATGATTATAATAATGCCGCGTTGAAATTCAGCGCGGCATTATTATAATATAAGTATAGGGGGAACGGTTCATTTCATTTAAGCTTTTGGAAAGGTAAAATCCAGGAAACATCCCGAAAGGAGCGATAATAATCATGCCATGTACGAAAACCATAAAAATGGATATTTTAATTGGCAAGGAAAAGGAAGGGCTTTATTTCGACCTACCGTTTCAAACCCCAAAAGGTGTACAGAGGATAGATATCAGGTACAGCTATGAACGGCACCGCAGCACCGCTGTAAATGGAGTAACAAAAAATGAGGAGATCAACATCATCGACCTTGCCCTGTCGTCCGGAGCAGGGGAATTTATCGGCTCTTCAGGCTCGGACAGAAGCCATGTTTGGGTATCGGAATACAATTCATCCGACGGATATGCCCCCGTTGAAACGAAAGAAGGAACATGGAACATAATAGTCGGCGCATACAAAGTCCACGACGAAGGCGTAAAGGTTACATATGAAATAACATTCGAATTTAAAGAGCGCACGCTTCTCAAGGGAGATTGCCATGTTCATACCACAGGTTCCGACGGCGTACTGCCGGTGAACGTGATTGAGCAGCTTGCAATATCGAACAACCTCGATTTTATATTCATCACAGATCACAACAACTATTACCATGACCCTGCCCTAAGAAGCAGCAAAAACCTGACCGTGATCCCGGGAGTCGAGTGGACACATTTTAAAGGCCATGCAAATATGCTCGGCGTAGAAAGGGCTTTTTATGGAAAATATTATGCCAATGATATTGAAGGCGTACAGAAGATATTCAGCGAAGCCAGAAAAAATGGCGCAGTAATAGTCATAAACCACCCATTTGACCAAAACTGCAGCTGGAGGTTGGGACTTCATAATATACAGTATGACTGTATCGAAGCCTGGAACGGCATAATAAAGCAAAGTGACATGCAGTGCATAGGATGGTGGCACAATGAGCTTTGCCAGGGAAGGAAAATCCCAATTATAGGAGGAAGCGATTTTCACAGGTTCGAAAATTTCGGAATGATCGGGCGTCCTACGACATGCGTATACAGTATGTCGAGGAGCCGTACTGATATAATAGATGCCATACTGCACGGCCGCTCGTATATAACCTTTCAGCCGCAGGCCCCTTCTGTCGATATGCGATGCAATGACGGTTTTATAGGTGATACCGTAAAATATGAAAAAGGCCTCGATATTTCATTTGCGTTTTCATCTCTGAATGCAGGGGATATTATCAGGATTTATTCTTCATCGGGAATTGAAAAGGAAATCAATGTTTCGCAGGCCGGCGAAATGAGTTTTAAAATAGAAGCAAAGGATTCGGCTTTTTATCGGGCTGAAATTTATAGAAAACTTCTGCCCAATCTTCCGCCTTTCCTTTGCCTTGTTACAAACCCGATTTACTTTTCAAAGTAATATTTAAAACTTATCAAATGGGGCAGTGCTCCAGGAAACAAGGTTTATGCCTTCCTGCTGCACTGTCTTTAAAAAATCGTCATCCATCAGAAATTGGTACTCCCACATTCGCTTTCGCCACTCAGGAGAAGCTTCCATATGCTCTTTGCTGAATCCCGATGGGTGCAAAAACATCTCGGTTATACCTTCTTTTATGTTTCTAATTTCATTTATATAATATTTTTTCAGGTTCTCATAGCTTCCCAGGTCTCTGACGCGGGACTGGCTCGTAAACATATCGGAGAGTACGTGCACTCCCATCTTTTGAGCAAAAGCAGCAGCCATTTTATGGGCCTTATCTATTTCATATGGTATGGCACCGCCTTTAAACATTTCTTTAATATATCCGTCACCTTTGGGAAACCTGAAAGGCAGATGATATTTCACGCAAAGTTCAAAAGCTTCCTTTAAAAATGGCCTGCCGGTAATACCATATACGGTGCCGCAGTGGCTGTCTGCATGGTCAAGGGTATATCCTAAAGATGTCACAAAATCATACTGTGCATTTATTTCCGTCGATACCTCATCGCCCCTTGCCCCTTTGTAAAACAGACTTACATCATGAAATAATCTTCCCTTGTCATCAAGGATGGATGATACGGAACTCGGTGGAGCGATGCTTCTCCACCTTTCATATTCATAATCTGAATTCAGCGTGATGTGAAGCCCCATATTTACTTTTTTGTTATTGACCGCCCGGCGTACGGCATCCTTCGCCTCCCTGCTGGGTGCCATAACCGTCGTCGATGTGATCCTGCCTTCATTGAACAGGTGCTCCACAGCATCATTTGTCTCCTTGCACACTCCAAAATCATCTGCATTTACAATAAGATATCTGTTCGACATTATCTACACCTCTCTTGATTTTAATGTTTTTGATTCCTTGATAGATTTTTCTGGGAAATTTAGAAAACGTGAAAATATGCAGCTTATTACCATAAGTATAAAAGGAAAAATAATTAAAAGAAATTTGGAGGCAGCGCCTGGATTGGGACCTGGAACTTTTCCGCTTTTAAAACCATACAGCCTGTTTACAAGTAGGAATGCCAAACTTGTAAAAAGACCGTTCATCCTGTTCATAAAACCTCCCACGCCTGAATATATACCTTCCCTGTGGGTACCTGACTTCTGCGCATCCTCGTCGATTATCCTCGCACCTATAAGATCCATGGTGGCGATAACTCCTGCAAATCCAAAGCCTACAACGGAGCTTGCAATAATTGCGGTTATAAGGGAATTTGCAAAATAAAGAGGTATAAAACCTATACCCAGTACCATCAATGCCCCTCTCCATACAGGAATAAGGGTTTTCTTCTTTATCAGCTGCGCCCATATTGCAACAGCGCCTATGGCGATAAAGAGGACCGTTCCCAGCAAATATGTCGACTGGCTGTCTTTAATCTTCAATGCGTATTTAGTATAAAAAGTAATGCCGGCCATTACCAGGGACATTGTGGCGCTATAGAATGCATTGGTAAAACCTGCGATCCAAAATTTTTTGTTTTTTGCCAGTGATTTGATGCTATCCCAGAGTTGCGGCTTTTCGTTTTTAAGGTATTGAGGATTTTCATGACATCCGATGGTTGAATAAATTATAACTGATGCACCGAGGATACCATACAACAAAGCCGTTGTTGAATATCCAATCCTGCTTGCAACCATCGGCGTAAGGGCTATGCTTATGACCATCGCCACCAGTTGGAATGCCTGTCTCATTGCATTTGTGGAAGCCCTCTCGGCATCGCTTGGAAATAACTCTGGGAACAGCGCTCCGTAGTTGGCATTCACTAAAGAATCCAGCGTACCGGTGAGTATGTAGCTTATAAAAAAGTATATGAAAAGCCAGTTGCTTGCGATAAGAAATTGGGGAGGATTAAAAAATGCTAAAAAACTCAATCCAAGAAGCGGTGCACCTATCACAAGCCACGGCCTTCGCCTGCCCCATCTGGTCCTTGTCCTGTCTGAAAGATATCCGTAAATAGAGTTGTCAGCAGCATCTATAAAAGTATATATAAACAGTACTAAAGAATATGATGCAGTATCGAGTCCGAGTTTATCCACATAAAATATTGCTGAAAAAGTTTTGAACATATTAATAGGTATAGATGTCCCAAACATCCCTATCGCATAGCGGAAGGGGCTGGTCTTTTTCACCTGAGGTTCCATAACAATCGCATCCTTTCAATATTTTTTTGCAGAAGGGAGAAGACATTTCTCCTCTGTTAAACAGGATGCTTCAATAATCGGAGGAATGTCAATAGCTTTGAAAAAGGTTCTTATACAATGATTATACCATATTCTGTATGAAGAGAAAGTAAAATTATCTTAACAATTAATTTTGACTGTCCCCCATAGATCCTCATTTATTATGCCGTCTTCTGAAAACTTTGATCTTTCGGAAGGTTCCTATGTATTTTCTCAATCAATAAATAGCTTATCGAGTCCCTGAGTTTTGGTTTTCGCCATGATTATCATCTCTATGCCTGTATATTTGTATATTATTTCAAAATATCCTTCAAATAGAATAACATTGTTAAATCGTCACTCATATTACGCCATTTCTGCTCGATCACTTGACGGGGACAGTCAATTTAATCTTTTGGACAAGCTAAAATTGTCTGCCATTTACAATCTATTATTAACCGTCCCCAATTTTACAGGTCTGCATCCTCAATAAATGCATTAAAATTATCTATTTCTTTGAATTTCACATCTTGCTTCAGCGCTTCAAAATGCTTGCGCCCGCATTGTATTTTATCTCTTTCAACAGGCCTCAGTGCCTCGGTGAATATATTCGCCTTGGTTTCTATTACAAAGTAAAGCTTATCTTGTCCGTCCTTTTCAATCAATATCGCCCAATCAGGATTATAAGAGCCGATAGGAGTCGGTATCTTAAACCAATCCGGCAGTTTTACGTATAATTTTATGCTTTTATTATTTTCAAAGCTTTCAGCAAAACTTTCCTCATTTTCCGAATCATAAACTACATATTGATATACCGACTTTTTGCTTTCTATCATATTCTTATAAAGATATCCTGTGAGTTCCTCATTTTCAAAAAGCTCCTGGGCATAATAATCACTATCGCCTATCCTGGTGTATTTTATTCCATCCACTATCATAGACCTCAACTGTTCGGAAATAATGCGGCCTGTCTCTTCCATATACCTTTGGGGATTCTTTTTGAAAAGATACAGGGTCTTGCTTTTTATAAGTATTTCCACAATTGTCCTTCTTGTCAGATCTGTCTTATTTTGCAAAAAAGCAATTATGTCCGGAAGGTTTTCTTTTATATTGACCGCTTCAACAGTGGTCCTATCCGTTTCCTTTGTATCTACTCCGCCCGTGTCAATATTTAAATCTGCTTTTGTATATACGAGCTTTGCCGAACTTACCTTCAAGTTTAACTGCATTTCCCTGCAGCATTTCCTGACCAGCTTTTCGCTGTCAAAATTCACAGAATAAACGGTCTTATACTTGATTTTATCCCAGAGTTCCTTAAATTCAGGGCTTAGAAAAATTTGTTTATTCAATTTTATATTTCTTTTATCATCTCTATTTTTAATATTAATCTTACTGCATGCCTTTTCACATGTTGCAGCAATCAATCCCTTCACTTCCTCAAATTCTTTTGGAACTTCAAGTATATTATTCTTAAGAGCAGCTTTTAACTTTTCCTGAACTTTTCCATCTTCATCTATGTAACCGTATTGTTCAAAGCATTCATAAATTTTATCCGAGGCAGCCTGTCCAAGATATGAATAGCTTCCATCCTCTTTTTTTACAGATATATTGGCAAAAGAATATTTTTCAATCATTCCAAATTTGATTCCCTCGTCATCTTCGTATTCCTTCTGAAGATTTTCCGCAAAGCTTTCATAACTCTCATTTGCCATGACCGTAAGCGTATTTATATCTGATCCATACTGGCGTTCACCATTTTGGTTCACGCAAAGCCTTAAGCCCCTGCCTATTTCCTGGCGCTTTTTTACTTCGCTGTGAGTTTCATTCAATGTACATATTTGAAAGACATTAGGATTGTCCCAACCTTCTCTAAGTGCAGAATGGGAAAAAATAAAACGCAGCTTGGAATTAAAGCTTAAAAGCCTCTCCTTATCTTTCATTATCAAGCTGTATACATCATCATCGGCAGCAGTATTACCGCTCGTATCCTTCAATATTCCTTTTTTGTCCACAGCAAAATAACCGTTATGTACGCCCTCAGCAGGCGAATCTATATCTATGTCGTGGAAAAGCGTATTGTATTTAGGACGCCTGATTAACTCATTATAATTTTTTTCAAACATCCGAGCATATATCCCTTTATGCGGATTGCCATCCTTGTCATAATAACGGTAGTTTGCCACCCTGTCTATAAAAAACAGGCTGAGGACTTTTATACCTTTTTTATTGAGAACAAGCTCCTTGTCTAAATGCTCCTCAATAGTTTTTTTTATTTGCTGATTCTTGATTTCCAGATCATCGATATCTCCAATGGCCTTCCCAATCCTGAGTATATCCGGCTTGCTGGTAAAGCTCACATATTCATTATCCTTTTCACAATAAATCTCATTTATTATATAGCCTTCATAAATGTCTCTTCCCCCGGACTTTTCATACAGGTCATCCCCGCTTTTAACCGTGACGGATTTTCTCTGCACCCTGCCTTTTTTATCATACTTATCGATCTGTATCTTAGCTGTAATAGGCATCTTTTTATTGTTTACGGATATCAATTTCATATAAGCATTATTATGATAATCCTTCGATTCAAAACCCGCCACCTCTATCTGTTTTACAAGGCCCATCTGATAACTGTCTACAGCATCAAGCTTATACACCAAATTATGCTTTTCCACAAGGGTTGCAGAATACCTTACGATGCACAATGGATTCAATGATTTTATAGCTTCCTTGGACTTTAAAGTGGTATCCACAGACTGAGGCTCATCTATTATTACAAAGGGATGAGTTTCCTCTATGAGCTCAATCGGCTTCATGCCGTTAAGCTTGTCATTGGGCCTGTGGATTATATTTGCCTTGCTTTCTTTTGTAATATCATCAAAACTGCGCCTGAATGCATCAATATTTATTATCATGATTTCGATATTATCGCTCACTGCAAAATTCCTGACCTGCTCAAGTTTGCTGCTGTCATAAATAAAATAATCATATATCGTGTTATTATATAGGTTCTTAAAATGTTCGCCTGTAATTTGGAAAGACTTGAAAACCCCTTCTTTTATGGCGATGCTTGGCACGACGATTATAAACTTTGAAAAGCCATATGCCTTGTGAAGTTCAAATATGGTCCGGGTATAAACATAAGTCTTGCCTGTTCCTGTTTCCATTTCCACATCAAAATCATATTGGTTCGGTTTCAGGACTTTAGTCTGTTCAAGTCCGTTTCTAAGCTGAACTTCCTGTAGATTTTTCAGTATTTCTTCCTCGTCAAGTTCCAGTTTGTTGCCTACGCCATGTTCACTGTCAAAAAGGCCTACCTGACCGTTGTAAGCCGATACGGTAAAGTTCGACTGCATTGGAGTCTGGCCTTTAAAAATATCAACGATAGAGAAGACAGCATCCTCCTGATATTTTAAGTTGGCATCAAATTTTAATTTCAATCTCCGTTCCCCCTATAGAGTAATAAATGAATCTTCATCAAGGCCGCCGGATTTTAATATTTCCTTTATATTTGTCTTGCTGCTGTCGTCTTTGAATCCGTTGTCTTTAAATACGACTCTCCAGATTTCAGGTTTTAACTCGTCCTTGAGTTTAACCATGCCTTTTGCTGCAGCCGTGGTGATATCATCGTCAAGACATATCATAAGCGCGCCGTATCCTATAGAATATACTTTTTGATTGTCAAAATTATATTCATCGATTTTATATGTCAAATCAAGCCCACACTTCAACATGATTTCATAAACCACATCAAGTTCAGTGCGCTCTTCCACATAATTGTCTATGTAATCAGTAAGGCTTATTTCCAGATTATCATAATCAGGCTGCCATTTTTTAATATTGGAGCTGTCAAGTTTAAACACCTTAAATCCTATATCAAGATTTTGTGCTGTCAGGCCTGCCTCCTTTTTTATTTTCTCCCCTGCCCTGCGGATGCGTTCTTTGCCTATCTCACATATATTTTTATAACCTGCCTTGTAGGCTTCGCTTTTTTCGTCACAAGGCTCTGGAAGCTGCACCATTATAAACTTACGATTGCCGCCATCCTCGGCATTTAATTGCATAACAGCGTGAGCAGTGGTAGAGGAGCCGGAAAAGAAATCGAGAATAATTGCATCTTTACTTATATTTGTTGAAATACTTATTAAAAACTTAATGAGTGAAACAGGTTTAGGAAAATTAAAAATTTTATTATTAAAAACAACTTCTAAATCTTTAGTTCCATCTTGATTAAATCCTATTGTATCTGGGAATTTAGTACTAACGACTGTATACCCAAACAAATCTCCTGATTTCTTTTCGTCATCCTCCTTAAAATACCGCAATACAGGCTTAGATATATTGAGAAAATCATAATCATCAGGGAAAACAATCCTATTTTGATTATAATAATCTTTAAAAGTATCCTTAGTGATTCTCCAAACAGCGTTAGGATTTGCCCTATAAACTTTTCCTGTTTTAGGGTCTACCATATCAAAAAAACTATTCGGCCGTTCACTTGCTTTTTTTTGTTGACTCATATCATGAATTCTCCATGGTCTGTTAGGAAAGTCCGGAGATACATAATATTTTCTTTCATTTCCTACTATGCAAGCGATGAAAGAATTTGTCTTTGCATAACAAAGAACCCATTCATAATCCTGAGATACTCCAAATGGTACATCTGACTTTGCTGTTCTCTTTCTCCATGGAAAAGTTGCGACAAAATTATCCTCACCAAATATCTGATTGCATACCCTTTTAAGGTTGTCTTGTTCATTATCATCTATACTCACAAATATAACTCCATCATCACTAATCAAATTCCTTGCCAACCTCAATCTCGGGTACATCATATTCAGCCAATCCGTATGATACCGTCCTTTAGATTCACTATTAGTGCTTATAGAATTGCCCTCACCATCTATCTGTCCTGTTATTTTCTTATAGTTTTCAATATTATCTTTATAATTATCAGGATATATAAAATCATTCCCCGTGTTATACGGGGGATCAATGTAAATCATTTTAATCTTCCTATGATAGCTTTTTTGCAAAAGCTTCAATACTTCAAGGTTGTCCCCTTCTATGTAAAGATTCTGCGTCTTATCCCAATCCTTGCTCTCCTCTTTGCACGGACGAAGCGTTCCCGTTGAAGGCGTCTGCGCCAGACGAAGTGTCCTTCCCTTTCCATTCCATGTAAAGTTATACCTTTCATTATCATCGTCCACATATTCCCCCAGATCCTGTTTGAGCTTTTCAAAATCGATTTTCCCTTCTTCAAACACATCAGGGAATATAGCTTTTATTCTTTCTATATTTTCTTCTGCCATGTCAGGAGTTTTCCCATCCAGTTTATGCTCATTCATTTGATGCTGCCTCCTTAATAAGTCTGTTCTTGGCCTCTTCCAATCGTTTTATTTTTATATTCAATTCCATTTTATGGTTAAACTGGTCTTCTTTTTTAATGGAAGCTCTTAATGTGTCAATTTGAGTTTCTATGCAATTCATCTCGTTTAAAAACTCTCTTGCCTTATCAGCGGACAGGTTTGTTGATTTACATAACATGCACTCTGCGTTATAAATGCATATCGCATCCACAATATCGCTGTAAAGAGCATAATAGTTTGTAAACCTCATTTTCATTGTTTCCAAACATTAAATTATCGAATTCACTGTCATCCATATCCATATCATTTATATTCATTTCAGGATCATATGTAAATCGGCCCTCATCTATCATTTTTATAGTATCTTTTATTTTATTTGTAATTTTTTCAACAGTTAACGCAAAGGAATTGATTGAGCTTTCCAAACGTTTTAAAATTCCCACACGCATGAGCCCTACTAAACTCTGCTCCCTGTCTATCTGACTGAATACGGACTGATTTGCTCCTACTGCCACATCATATTTTTTCTCATATTCCATTCGCTTTTCAGGCAACAAATATCCTAAGGGGGAATATACGCATAAACTCAATCGTTTTATTAGTTTGTTTATTTTGCTGATGGGAGTAAATTCTCCCATAACATCGATTTCAGGATATTTATTTATTGGAGTCAGCCGCTTGGGAAATCTGCCGATTTCATCCATATTGTAATACTTTTCAATATGCTTTCTTGAACGGGCTATAGTAATAGTATCAAGAAGTTTAAAATAATCTCCATCCATCATTTCCACAAAACAATCTGTCGTACGCTCCTTTTCAGGCAGCCGGATCCATTTATTATATACTGCTTAAGCCTTTCTTAACGTATTTTCTATGCTTGAAAGCTCTGAATCTTTGAAGGCGTCATCATGCCCTTCTGTGATAAAAGCGATCTGATTTTTTATGTCATTCATCCTGTTGTTTACAGGCGTAGCTGAAAGCATTAAAACCTTTGTCTTCACACCTGATTTAATGATGTCATTCATCAAGCGCTCATACCTTGTAGTCCTCCCTTTTACAGGAGGATTGTTCCTGAAATTGTGGCTCTCATCGATAACTACAAGATCGTAATTTGATCAGTTTACTGTAGACAGATTGATTTCACCTAAGTAACCGCTTGGCCTACTTAAATCCGTATGATTAAGCACATCATAATTGAATCTGTCTTGGGCAAATATATTTCTCCTGTCATTTTGAGTATATATTGTCCAGTTATCACGGAGTTTCTTGGGCACAAGCACCAATACCCTGTCATTTCTAAGCTCATAATATTTTATAATGGCAAGTGCTGTAAAAGTTTTCCCTAAGCCTACGCTGTCTGCAATAATGCAGCCATTATATTTTTCAATCTTATCAATTGCCCCCATAACGCCGTCTTTTTGAAATTCATAAAGTTTATTCCAAATGGCTGTGTCCTTAAAACCCGTGCGTGTTTTTATAATCATATCTTCGGTAAGTTCGCCCAAATATTGAGCGAATATATTATACTTCGAAAGATCTATATCTATTGGTTTTATTTCAGGTTCACATATTTTAAAATCTTTTAGAGTCTTTCCATACTTTTCTATTATACTTTTAATTTTGCTTACTGTAATAATATTATTTCTATATGCATCATAAGCCATTTTAGGTACATTTAAAGAATGATACTTCCTTTTGTTAGGTTTTTCAAGTTCAATAACATGCTTTGACATTTCCATATCCAGCATGCTGTAATATTCAGTCATCCGTTTATCATAGCAAACAAGTTTTCCATATTCAGCATTTCCAATTATTTTTAATTCAACAGACCTCTTCAGTATTGTTTTATAAGGAATTTCATAATCCATGCTCTCTGAAATGTTATTACGGTTGCATATTATAGTCTTATTTGAATCATTTTGTTTGAGATCTATCAAATGATAAAGTTCATGCGCCGCTGCAAAAACCTGATAATTTGCATTAAAATTTGTGTTTACAAATATCTGAATCGACTCTCCCTGCTTTCTTGTAAATCCAGCAACATTTTTCGTTTTCAAAGGATATAGCAATACGAATGAATTGTACGCGTTTTCAATTATACTAAATATTTTAAGCCCAATAGGGGATTCATCACCCAATTCATGTGCCTTACGCTGATAAAAAGCCCTTTCCTCAATTTTTTTGATTTCCTGAATTGGTAACATAAAAACCTCCTATATTCTTTCCAACATGTTCTTTAGTATTACTGCTTCATTCATCATGCTAATAACCATTTGGACTTCTTTAATATCTTCATCACTTAACTTTTTTTCTCTTTTCATATACATTACAATATCTTCCTGAGGATTATCGATACCCAAAATATAATCTGCTTAGCAATACTCTAAACATAATTATCTGCAGATATTTCTATTAAGTTAATTTACTTTTTATAAACGCCTGCCTTCTTAAAATAACTCTTTTAGAAAATATAGATAAATTTTATTATTAGTCCCATTTAGTTCATTTGTTTATCCGGATTGGATTTTTTTAAAATGAGCCATACCCATATATAATTGGCTTCCAGTATGAATATTACTATTTTTAACAGTGTCAAATTATTTAATATACCCTTAAACAGTATAAACGCCAAAAGTCCGGTGATTCTGCCTGCTGCAATCGGGAACTCACGATTGATTATGTATTCGACCCTGAACTTTTCATTGTTCTGATCGCTTTTTATCACTTCAAAATACATGCTGTTCTGCACTATGCCTATCAAGGATTCAAACATTGAGCTGAGTATTATATAAAACAGAATTGTCAGGGTCGATATTTTAAACAGTAATCCTGCAACTGACAGCACCACAGCAAATGTACTAAACTGTAAAATGCCGTATCTGTTTTTTATATCAATCCTTCTTCCAATAATATATATAATTAAAATGGAAGAGATGCCTGCAAGGGACGAAAATGCTCCAATACTGAATTCACTATTTGTCTGAATATACAGCAGAAGATTTATCAGGAATGATATGATGATGGCTTTCATAGCGGTCAATCCATACGTAATGTTCATCATCATCCTTCTCTTATCTTTTCCCCGAAATAATTCCGATATTTCATATGGAGTCGCTTTATTATTGACGTGGATTTTCAAAGTCATAATTATGGACGCAGCATAAAGCAAAACAGAACATGAAAACACCACGCTATATCCTGCCTGTGATGGAATCAGCATAAGTATGATTCCTGTAATAAGAGGCGCAGTTAGTACGGAAACATTTGAAAAAATACTGTTATAACTGAATATAATAGAATACTCATCCTGCTTTGAAAAATCATACATCATCGTATGCATTCCCATAGCATATAAAGATGCGGACATGCCTTTTATTCCTCCGATTAGCCACAAATATTTTATAGAATCTGTTTTCAAATATAAGAGCAGCATATAGAAAAACACTTCAAGGATAATTCCAATCCTGTATGATAAAACCGCACTTTTACGCTTGATGATCCACCCGGCAGCAATACATACGATAGGAATAATAAACGAATAATACATGTTATACCATGCGACATCAATTATGTTATGTCTGGCTTTCCATAAATATATGTTTATAAAGATTCCAGATAAATTCATAGCAAAATAATAAATGGCGAGCGATGAAAGATAAAACTTCATATTCTTATTAAGATTAATAAAAGATTTCATAAATTTCCGTCCTATTCAATTTAAATTTTAATGCTCATTGTTTGGCTATCGAAATTACCCTATTTTCCAGCAACATGTTTGATTATACAATATGTTTATGATTTTTCATAGAGCATAATTTTTGCGGGCAAAAGAAAAAGAAGAGGCAAAGCCTCCTCCAATCATATAAATCAAACTGAACCGCCCCAAGTCACTTTTCTCTCAAAAAGTGCATGTCGCCACGAGGAAGATATGTTTCATCCATATACAACAACCTACCTCATCGCCCTTTCACAATATTCACGCAGCAGTTTTATATATGTTCTGTAATTTTCAATGGAAACATCCGGCGGCGTCTGATGATCACATGATGGGATGAATCCTCCCTGTTTCATAACCGGCAACAATCTTTCAAATTCCTCGCGCATGGCATTCTCACCAAGATGCATGACAGTTTTATCAAAACCGCCTATCATCCTAAGCTTTGGATGGTTTTTTCTAATTTCAACCACATCGATCCCGGCACGTTTTTCAAGTGGAAGGAATCCATTTACTCCAACATTTTCAAACCATGGTATCATATTTGTAATGTCACCGTCAGAGTCCACAATAACGGGAATGCCATACTCCTTTAGCCTTGGAATAATTTTATTATAGTATGGGGCTATAAACTCATCAAAAATCGATTTTGAGATCATGGGCCCATTGTTATAAGACATGTCTTCTGCAAATGTCATAAAATCAGGAATACATATCCTGCAAAATTCATCCAGCGCTCTAATATTAAACTCTGCCAAATCCTTATTCATGGAATGCATTAACTCAGGATGATCATAAAAAGCATAAAGGTGCTCTTCTATGCCCATAACATTTCTTGGATGCCAGAAGAACCCATCAAGGGTAATCCATATAAATGCCTCGCCATTTTTTTGTTTTTCCGCCCATCTTTCGGCTTCTTCTATCACATTGCCCTCAATATCATGATACATATGTTTTTTAATATCAAAATAGCTGTCCATATCCATCCTTTTAAGAATGCCCTTCCCATAAGCTGGAGGTGCAGGACATGTTCTCCCCCTGGCTGAAAGCCAAAACTGCTTATGTACATCAAGCCCGAAATATTTCATTATATCGGTCACGCTTACAACACTGTCAGGCAATCCTTCACGGCGCCAGCGCTCTATCGTCTTATCCCACCAGGTAGCCCACTCTATTACAGGAAGCCTATCCACTCCTTCAAAATTGAAAACTTTTTTGAACCTGCTTAGATTCTCCATATATATTTCTCCCTTTCATCAAATTCAGCTTCAAGCATCTCCTGCAAAACATTTATATCCATACCTCATGATTTAGGGATATCGCTCTATAGAATATTTACCATTCAGCCGCTTTTATCCATCTCACCAAATCTGATTTTGTATTCAATTTTAACTCAGGATCCTTTTCTGAATAATTGCTGCCTTTTATATTGTATAAATAAGTATAGTTTCCTTGCCAGCCTGAATAAATAGGATATCTTGTCTCATTTTTATCATTTATGATGTTGCTTTTTATAAATATTCTTTTATTTTCTAATATCGCATCTATGTTTTTCCCCTCTTTTAAGAAAGCCGCACTATAGCCGATTTGGAAGCCACTGTTGTCGCTGAATATATTGTTATAAATTTTTACATCCTCCAAATTGCCAGACAGCATGCAAAGCCCTCCCGTAATCCAAAAGTATTCCATTCCTTTTTCCGGAGTCCCATGGCCATTGTGTACTAGTATATTGTTATATATGCTTATATTTTTTCTCAAAGCGTTATCTCCCCAAGTGCCAAACAATATTCCCGTACCGTGATTATTGTATACCAGATTATTATATATTTTTATATTCTTAATCATCGGGCCGCCTTCTGCAGATAAGGCTATTCCTGCACCGTGGCAGTTTGTTACTACGTTCTCATAAAGTTCAACATCCTCAAGCACTCCAAACCAGGCATCCACATACAGTCCCTGTCTGTCTAAGTCATGCACATAGTTATGATGCACCCTGCCATGCCTGCTTACTTCTTTAACATCGATGCCTTCTTTGTCGCAATTGTATACATGATTAAAGCTTACTTCAAAATAAGAGGCCCCGGCAATGCTTATAGCTTCATGAGGCGGCTCCGGCCCTCTTTTCATTCCCTCAGGTATCATATTCCAAGTATTCGCTTTTATAACGGTATTCCCTGTAATTTGATTGTAGCAGCTGTGGGTTGCGGTACTGTCTGTATCCCATATGGATATTCCGCAGGCAAATGTGTTTTCTGTGGTACAGTTATTTACCTGAATATAGCTGGAATCTCTTATTGCAATTCCTTGACCATGAGAATTTATAACTTTTAAATTTCTTATACATATATATTTTAGATTTTCTATATGTATCGCTCCTGTACTTGCAGCAAGATATTTTTCCTCTTCTTCTTTATAAAAATTTATAGCATAAGCATCTATAACCACTTTTTCATTAAAATATGCCGAATAAGTTATAATCTCTTCTTCGGTGCCTGAGTTTTTAGGCATTATAGGCTCGGAAATATTATATACTCCCTCTCTTATGTACAAAGTATCTCCGGCCTTAAGTACAGATGCCGCATGCTTGATAGTAGCCCAGGGACTTTCAAGGCTTCCAGAGTTTAAATCGCTTCCGCTCAATGCAACATAGTATATCATTCTTATCCCTCCAATATTTTAATTTATAGACGAAAAGAAATCCCTCACAATTTTCTCGGCAGGTTTTCCTTCTACACAATAGCCTCCATCATTGCCTATTAAGCTTTTACGTCTGCCGTTCGCTGACCAGTCCCAGATTGAGTAACCGCAATGTCCATTTATGTTTTTACACTTTTCAAACATCATCTTGAAATATTCTTCCTGCTCCTTGAGATTGACCGGACGTTTTCCTATAACAGTCCAATCGTTAGGCACATTTGATGCTCCTTCTGTTGAAGGACAACCTCCCTCCGAAAAGAAGAAAGGCTTGTTGTATTTATCTATGACAGCTTGAATTCTTTTAATTTGGTTATCCCAATCGTTAATAGGGTAGTAGCCTGAAGAAGAAATAACATCCAGCGCATCCCACCAGGCAACATTATGCTCTTGATATTTATCACAGTTGTAGGTGAGAAGTCCGCTGTATTTTTCCCTTATTCTAGAGACAAGACCTCTCCATTCGCCGCTGCGGTGGTCTGTTCCTACAAGCTCGCAGCCTATTATAATCATTGCTACACCACATTCCTGGCAAAGCTTGGCATAATGAAGCATATACTTCGTATAGCTTGCAAACCAGTCGCTCCATTTAGGCTCACAGGGCACGTCCTCGTCAAAGAATCTGATATATGCTCTCCAATACCCGTCTGTTGTATTGACCATAGGCTTGACTATAACCTTCAAACCCTTTTCTTTTGAATATTTTATGAGCTCTTTCAAATCGCTGTCCTTCATCATATGAGGCCCCTGCCAGTCGATATCAGTAGAGTATGTATGCTTCTGCACCGCTCCCAAAGCAAAATTCACAGTATTTACCGCACACTTTTCCACCATAGCGTCAATTTGTCTCTTTGCTTCACTCATATCAATTTTTGCTGCATTCCAGCAGGTGAAGTTAAAGGATTTTATATACCACATGCTGTTCATATATTTTCCTCCGATAAAATGATTTCAATTTAGAAGTTCCTGAATACTCCCCCATTACAAAGCTTCACATTATTTCCGTCCGGAAGCTTTATCATGCATGGTACTCCCTTGGGCAAATCAGCATAAATATTGAATTTATCATCTTTTATATTCCATTCTACCTTAACCGGGCCTTTGGGGGTAACCACGGTCCCTTTCATGTCCCTTAGGGATAAAGTTTTTGGCTCCAATATGATTTCTTCCCAGCCTGGCGCTCCGGGTTTCACACCCAAAAGATTAGTGGTAAACTCAAAAAGAGGAAGCGCTCCCCAGGCATGGCAATCGCTTCTTGGCTGAACCGGATCCTCAGGTACTGTAGTAAGATTGAGTCCGATAAGTTTCTTCCACATATCCCAAAGCTTCTCTGTATCTTCATAAATGCCGGCTTCTTCCAAAGCTCTGAATAAGAAAAAGGACATCACATAAGAACACTGGGGAATTTCAGGCATGCTCAGTGACTTTCTAAGTATCGCCTTTGCTTTCTCTCCGCTTGCAGCCTTGCTAAGTACTGCCCAGAGCTGAGCTTGAACACTATAGCCTTCAAAACTTGGCCCTTCCTTATATAAATTATCTTTTTCACAGAAGCATAACTCGTTAACTCTGTTTATTATATCAGCAGCTCTATTTTCGTATTCATCGGCTATTCCATCTCTGCCGCATGCGCGGTTCAATCCTGCAGCGACTTTGAGAGCATAGGCATAGATGAAATTATGAGTAGTTGAAGGCCCATATTTTACAGCGTCCGGTACACCTTTGTCCCATTGTTTTACCCAATCTATGAATTCCCAGTATCCCAATTTCTCTATCAAACCGCTGCCGCCTATCTTGTCGTCATACCAGTTAAGCACGGTATCTATTATGGAACGATACTTTTTAACCACAGACTTGTCCCCCGTCTGCAGGTAGTAATCATCTACAATCATAATCCAGTAAAGAGCAAATGTTGGAATTATCTGAGGTTCCGCGCTTGGATACCTGGATTGAAGTATACCTTCCGGAATCAGCGATGATGCATAATCCTCTATAGCTTTTCTTGCAAGCCGAGTATCTCCGCTTACCATATAGCTGAACAGTATTTGTATTCTGGTATCCATAGCGTATTGAAGCTGCTCATAATATGGGCAGTCTTCATAGGTCTCATGCATGCACCTTCTCAAAGTTCTCAAGCTTATATCCCAAAGAGCATTAATCCACTCCGCAGAAGAATGCACTTCAGTTTTTACCTTAAGCGGATAACCATTTTCATAATAAACAGGCGCTTTTATGTATAATGCTTCTTCTCCCGTTTCAACTTCTATCCTTACAAACCTAAATGTTCTAAACCAAAATGGTTCATAAGTTTCTTCATTTCCTGAAGGATAATAAATATCCTGACATCCTATGAAATCATAGTTTTTATTATCATCTCTGACTCCCTTTGTTCTTCCTTTTCCCTTTACTTCTTTAGAGTAGGCTTCAGTATACTTAATGGTTATTTTACTGCCTCTTCCGCCTCCAACCTTTAAATTAAAATAGCCGGTAGTAAGCTCACCCGCATTCAGTTCTATAACATATTTGCATCGCGGCTTTAACTCAGCCTCTTCTTTTCCTAAAAGATTAAAAACATTGAATTCCTCTGATTTAACATCCATTTCGGAGACGAATGTTCTTTCTTTTTCATATAAGAGGGGAATCGGCCTTTCGGTTAAAGGCAATGCGGGAATTATGCCAAAGAGTGCCGCCCACGGGCTTCCTTCAGCAGGTTCAATTACTTTTGCACTGCTCCAGGTATTATCGGCATCGGCTTTCTCCTTCCATCCGTAAGGCAATAGGCTTCCGTCTACTGACTCCATGGATCCCATCCATGCTGTTATCGGGGAAGGCACCCAGGTTATCGCCTCATCCAAATAAACCTTCCAGTCAGATTTTCCAGTGCTGATATCACATAATTCCCTGCCATCTGCCCCTTTGCATACTCCTCCAAGAATAAACCTTATTCCTGCAGCATTGGTAACTATGGAAGTCGGCCCATTATCTGCAAAGCCTGAAGCCTCATAAGGTATATAGTCCACTACTTTTACAGCCACTACATTTGCGCCTGACTTTAAAAATTCAGAAACATCTACAGTATCATAATATTTTCTAAATCTGTCCCCCTTGCATGGCCCTGATGTAACAGCCCTTCCATTTATCCAAATCCTGTACCTGCTGTTGGCGCTTATATTGATTTTCAACTGTGCTTTTTCATTTAGAGTAAAACTATTTTTAAAATAACCTGCCTTTGTACCGATAATTCCATTGATTTTATTTCTTAATTTATACTGCTCATCCGGTATCCCTATCCAGAATGCTCCATTAAAAGCTTCCTTTAAGCTCATCAATAGCTCTCCCCCCTTAAATAAACGATGGTTAAATACGTATAAGATGATATATTTGTACGCAACCCTGTCGGCTTATACTGCGGAATCCCTATATTCCTGTGGACTCAAATTGGCCTTTTTCTTGAAAAACCTGGTAAAGTATGACGGCGTTTCAAAACCCAAGGCAAATGCTATTTCATTTATTTTTAAACTAGTATCTTTGAGCATTTCTCTGGCCTTATTGAATTTGACTTCCGCAATATATTCTGAAATGCTCTCTCCGGTTAACTGTTTATATATTCTTGAAAGATAGGAAGGATTGAAATGCAGCATCTCTGAAAACTTCGTAAGAGATAAATCTCCATCCAAATTTTCTTCAATATATTTTTTTATATGCTCTATAATCTTGCTATTATGAATTTCGTAATCTTCCTTCTTGCGCTGGAAGATCAACTCTGAAATCCGCAAAAAATATCCATACATCTCTTCCCAATCCATTTTACAATTAAAATTAAGCAACGAATCTACATCTACATTAGGCCTTAATTTTTCTTCCAAATTCAATCTATTGATGTGAGAGAGAAAAACCATCGCAACTGAATAATACACTTCTTTATATAATCCATCGGAAATTTTAGTATAGTTTCTGATCTCTTTAAACATAAGCTTTAAAAGCTCATTGAATTCTTTTTTTTGTCCACTTTCAAGATAAGTTTCCAGCAACGACACTTTTTTCAGTTTATATTTTATATAATACTCTTCTTTTGATTCCGAGCTGCTCTCCTCTTGTGGGTCTATGTGATCTATTATAAGAAGTTCGTCCTCTAGTCCTGCGGACTTATTAAGCGATTGATTCAGGGAATAAAATTTTTCAGCGACGTCATTCCAGCAGAAATAATCGCCGGAAGCTGCAAATGAGGCAGAGACTCCCAGAACTTCCTTGCATTTTTTCTGAATCGATTCCATTGTCCCCTGGACAAAGAGTCTTGTTCTATTCTGGCTTGTGTCAGCATCATCTGATATTGAATTGCCTGTATCTGTTGTCTTGGGCTGAATAATCCATAGAAGCTTCGTACGATCATATATGACTGAAATGTAATTGACCATCTGGGACAAGTATTCATCTGCAATACTTTGAATTCCATATACAGCTTTCATTTTTTCCGTTATATTTGAATTTACATCCAGGTTGTCTATCCTTGATATCATCAGCATAATCGCTTCTCCTGCTTGAAGCGGTATACTTAATTCTGAAAATTGTATTTTATCTCGCTCCGGATTCCACGTGCTTACGCCCTCAAGCAAGTCCATCAGGTACTTTTTTTGCAGTACGGGCAGCGCCTTAAACATATTTAATTTTGCCTTTTTTATAAGTTCATCTGCTTTAACCTCTTCTTCTATCTGCTTTACAGCTTTTTTCACAGCTTCTATTATGGCTTCGTCCCCTTCGGTTTTCAGTACATAATCTACGCTTCCGTTTCTTATGGCTTCCTGTATATAATCAAATTCATTGAACCCTGTGAGAAAAATGATCCTGCATTTTGGCCATTGCAGTTTAATTTCCCTTTGCAATTCCAAGCCGCTCATAATGGGCATCGATATATCACATAGAACAATATCTATTTTAATCTTTCGCATGCAATCAAGAGCTTCAATGGATGAATAAGCTCTATAAATCTCCAGCTTGATATCCCGAAGGTTAGAAAAAAGGTCATATAATCCATCTACTATTATAGGTTCATCATCAACAATTAGTAATCTATACATTCTTATCTTCTCCTCTCAAAACAATTCTCTCTGTTACCCTCAATCCGCCTGATTTTCCGCGGGAAACGTTTAGCCCCCCCTGCTGCCCGTACTTAATCTGCAGACGTCTATGTACATTTAACAAGCCTGTTGTTTCTATGGTATTGTCATTTGATAAAAGCTTTTCTTTTAAGGCCGTCAACGTTTCTTCAGACAATGTATTTCCATTGTCCTCCACAGAGATCTCAAGTATATTTCCCGCCTTATTAAAGGTTATATAAATTTTCCCATCGCTGATTACGTTTTTCAAACCGTGCTTATATGCGTTTTCAATCAGCGGTTGTAAAATAAGCCTTGGGACCATAATATTTTCAAATTCCCCTGGAAGTTCCTCAAACTCAACGTTTATACGGTTATTGAATCGTATGGCTTGTACTTCTGTATAATCCTTGGCATGGTTTATTTCCTTAATAAGTTGTACTTCATCAGTTGAACTTCTGGTAACAAATTGATAATAGTTTCCTAAATGATGTGTGAGCTTTATTACCCCTTCTTCATCCTCCATCTTGGCCATTCTATTTATCAGGAAAAAACAGTTATATAGGAAATGAGGATTAATCTGATATTGCAGTTGTTTAAGTTCGGCATTTTTGGCATGTATTTTTTCAACAAACACTTCCTGAACCAACGTATTCAATTTCGTAACCATCTCATTAAAACGTTTGTATAAATAGCTGAACTCATCATTGCTATTATAATCTACAGATATTTGAAATTTGCCCTTTTCAACATCTTTAAACGCTGAGACAAGCTTGCTTATAGGTCTTACAATTTTCCCCCTCATCCAAGAAGAGAAAAGTGTAACGGCTATTAATGTCAATAATGATATCAGCCACAGCCATTTGCTGTATACGCGCAATGAATTGAAAAATTTTTCTTCGGGCTCATAAATTATCAAAGTAGACCTTAAAGTCAAAGATTTCTTTTTATTTATTATAAAATTAGTATTATCTATATTAAGCTTATCCAATTGTAATCCATTCCCAATTTTATTTTGTTTGGCAACATACTTATAAAATTCCGGAAACATTTTTTCATTTTGTTTATCAGCGATGCTTAATCCATTGGAATCACCAAGCAAAACCACTCCGCCTTTTTCCTGATTAAAAAAAGCCTGAATCCCTTTTTTTAGTTCATCTTTTGATATTTTAATGCTTATTATGAACTTTGGATCTATTTTCTCGCTCTCCTCATTTGTCAGAAAATATGGAGAAACTACAATATATATATCGCCGTCAATATAACCAAATGGGTATGAATAGCTTCGTACAACCTTTTTAAGCTTATCGGTTTCATCGCTTCTGTAGTCTTCTACAGAATCTGATGTTACCGCCTTGCCTTGAGACATAATATAAACCTTGGCTTCCATTACATATTTGCTTATATCTTGAATATCCTTCAGTTTGTCCTGTATGGCATAATAAGAGCTAAAGTCATCATAGGCGGAAGGCAGTCCCTTAATTCTACTTAGCTTAACTATATCTCTATCATTAATTAACTTGTTTTCAAGCTTCTCTATATTATAAAATTCATTCTCTAATGAGTTCATATATATATCTATCTTTGAATTAGAAGATTCAATTATTTCTTTTCTTATCTCGTTTTTCCCAATTGTGATTATGTCCACAGACACCATGTAAATTGGAATTATTGCCGCAAGAAAAGCTATAAATATTTTTTCAAATAGTGGAATCGTTTCAATTTTCAGGTTTTTTATCATAAAAGACCCCACCCTTTAAAACTTATTATAAACAATTATACACTTAGTTTTGCAGTTCATATAAAACAGCAATATCGCTGAAGCTGTTCACCTTGGCGATGTTTCAGGCATTTTAAAACTTATGGCGCAATAGATAAGATAATCGTACCCATAACTAACTGAATTCGTTTATTCGTATCTAATATTAGTATAAACTATAACATGTTACAACATATTTCACATGTGTTTTGTCAGGCACAGAAAATTCAAGCATATACTAGCGGTTTATACTTGAATTTTATTTCTCAACCTTTAACACTTCCAAGAACAATACCCTTTGTAAAATATTTTTGCAGGAACGGATATACCAATAATATTGGAAAAGCCCCTACAAAAACCTGAGCACTAGTCAAAGTCTTATTATTTACCTTGCTAATCTCATTCATTATGTTCTGTGGAATTCCAGTTATCTTAGTCATGTCCATACTTAACAGAGAATATAAATATGTCTGAAGCGGATAACCTTTTGGAGACCCTATATATATGAATGCACTGAACCAATCATTCCAATGCCCTACCATACAAAATAAAGCTATCGTTGCAATAACCGGCTTGGACAGCGGCACCACGATTTTCCATAGTATTGTCCACTGTCCGGCCCCGTCGATAAACGCAGCTTCTTCAAGCGCCTTTGGAAGCTGTCTGAAAAAGTTAAGCATCAATATAACATTCCATGCATTTACGGCTCCTGGAATAATCATAGCCCATATGGTGTTTAGAAGGTGTGTCCAGCTTACAACTAAATAACCTGGGATTAAGCCTCCTCCAAACAGCATGGTAATAAAAATATACCAGGTGTATATATTACGGCCTTTAAACACCCTTGAATCCTTCGATAAAGGATACGAAGTCAGGATGCACAATATAACATTAATTGTAGAACCAAGCACAACTCTTTTAACTGATACCCACATTGCACGCCAAAAAGCTGAATTTGATACAACAAATTTATAAGAGTATAAGTTGAATCCTATAGGCCAAAGCTTTACTTCACCGGCAGACACGGCAAGAGACGAACTAAAGGAAGTTGCTAATACATTTATCATTGGAACCAAGCAAATAAATGCTAAAAATCCCATAAAAATATTGTTGATTATTCTAAAAGTTACATAAGTCTTCGATTCAGGGATCCTATTTTTTGCCTTCACTTTAATTCACCCCCTAGAATATTTGATAATCTGCCAGTTTATAAGCAAGAAAATAAGATAATGATACCATTATAAGCGATACGACGGATTTGAATAATCCTACTGCTGTTGCTATTTCAAATTGCCCGTTGGCAATACCCGTCCTGTATACGAGAGTGTCTATAATATCGCCAGTCTTATATACCGGAACGCTGTAAAGGTTGAATACCTGATCAAAGCCTGCATTCAATATTCCGCCAAGGGATAGGACTGCGCAAAGCACAAGTATGGATCTCATCCCTGGGAGGGTTACATGCCAGGTCTGCTGAAGCCTATTGGCGCCGTCTACAATCGCTGCTTCGTAAAGTGCAGGATCTATCCCTGTTATTGCGGCTAAAAATATAATTGTACTCCATCCAAATTCCTGCCAAACCTGAGTCCACACCAACACACTCGGAAAGATTTTTGGCTCTCCCAAAAACATTATCGGTTTAATTCCGAATAAAGAGTGCAGGGTATTATTGAGTATTCCATCTAGATCGAGCACATTTTTAAGTATGCCGGCAAGAATAACCCAAGAAAGGAAATGGGGAAGATATATTATAGTCTGTATCGATCTTTTATAACCCTCTTGCCTGATTTCATTTAAAAGCAACGATGCAATTAGCGGTACAAAAAACATCGCAACCATTTTCCACCAAGCTATATTTATGGTATTAAACAAAGCCTGTTTAAAGCCATCCATATTAAATATTCTTATAAAGTTGGCCATTCCAACCCACTTTGACGTAAAAAAACCAATTACACCTTTAGTAATATCAAATTTTTCAAAGGCTATCAAAATTCCAAACATAGGTACATAAGCGTATATAAAAAGTAATACTACAGCAGGCAGCATCATCAAGTGCAGTATTCCAGTCTGATTTCTATCGCTTTTTTTCCGCTTTTTATGCGTTTTGCTATTGGGTAATATCGGTGATCTTTTTTCAATTGCTATATTGTTGTTATCAGCCATTCTCCCACCGCCTTTTTAATATTGCATCTAATTTCCTGCGAAATTTTTAATAATATAAGTTAATGAGAAGAATTTAGCTTTCTAAACTCTTCCCACCAACACTGTTTAAAAACTATTTATTTTTTGCATACCAGTCATTTATTTCATCCGTAGCATCTTTTCCGCCTTGTGTATTCCAGTAATTTAACCAATTATTGAATTCTTGATCTACATTGCTGCTGGTAACTGCTTTCGTAAAGTATTCCCTTACCTTTGAATACATAGCCTGACCATTCTGTACCCAGGCTGGAGTTTCCGGTCCCCAGGCAGGACTTAATATGACATTTTTAGACAACTCGCCGAATTGTAAATCATTTGGCCCGTTCTCTGCCCAGGATTGAGCATACCCCCAATCTCCTACCTTTGGATCTGCAGAAGTAGCCTTGTTATAAGTCTCTTTATCGCTTGGATTAAGCTTAGATGCGTCCTTTGACTTCATAGCTTCCTTAACAGCGTTAAATGTATTTGTTGTTTTTAAAGGATCTACAATTCCTGTTGCCTTACACCAGAAGTTCATCTTTCCTGTAGGAGACATGTTGAAAGTATTATCTTTTACATATTTGGGATTATAATTGTCTATTTCCACTTGAAGGTTTGCCATCTTGATTAAAGCTTCCGGATGTTCGCATTTAGCACTTACTGCCCAGAAATTAGCTATTCTTGTATCCCTATAATCCATAAACGGCTGTCCATCGATTGTTGGCATCGGCATAACAATCCACTTTGCATTTGGATCTTTTTTGTGCAAATCCTCTAATTCAGGGGTTGATAAGAAATCTCCCGACCCAAAGCCGATTCCTACTTTTCCGGCTACCATATCGGCTAAAGTATCTTTTGTCTCATCTTTAAGGTAGAAATCTTTTGGAATTACACCTTCTTTATATAAATCTGCAAGCTTTTGAAGTACTTGTTTATTTTCAGGCAACGTTTCTCCTCTTACAAGCTTTCCGTCCTTTAGCACCCAGTTATTTACATAAACATGATATGCCGCAAATATAGATGCCGGGTCAGCATCACCACCGAAGAAATCTTTACCCATCTCTAAACCTATAGTCTTTCCAGTTCCGCTGGCATCTCTTTTTACGAACTGCCTGGCTGTTTCAAAAAGGTCATCTAAAGTTTTAGGAGCCTGCAATCCAAGTTTGTCAAGCCAATCTTTACGTATATAAAGCATCGTCCTTGGTGAAGTATCAGGTACTTGTGCCAATCCATAAAGCTTGCCGTTTAAACTTGCGGACTTTATTCCCATACCGTTATTTGTCTGTAATATTTTCTTGAGATTATCAGAACCATATTTATCAAGTAAATCAGTCAAGTCTGCAGCTTTGCCGCCCTGCTCTATTCTATAGAATAGCGTGGTATAAACAGGAAGAATATCCGGTAAACTGTCGCTGGCAATAGCTATATTGATTTTCTGGTCGAATGGATCTCCCCAGTTAGGAGCCGTCCATGATTGTTTTAAATTTATTCCTAGATAATCCTTATAAGCTCTTGACCATACGTTGTTGTTCTCGTCATCCGGAGAATCCAATGTCATCCAGGAAGTCAAAATTCTGCAACTTGTCAAATCAATCGGCGGATCATATTTTCCAAAAGGATCTGCCTTTTCAGTTGAAGGAGTTTGTTTAGTCGTTGCCGGCTTCTTTGCGCAAGAACCCAGTATCATACTGAGCATCAAGAAAACACTTAGAATAACCATTAAAGGCTTTCTGCCCTTCATATCTTGTTCCCCCTTAATGTTAATATTATTTTTATTTATATTTTAATATTATAACGTTTCAGAATCTTTTCAAATAATAATATTATTACTTTTCTTATCCTTTCTTTACTTCTATAAAATTCCATATATTTTTTTATATACTTAGGCAAAAATAAACAAACCCGGATCAAGTTTATTTCCCAAAATACCAGCATATGGCTGTGATGTATTAAGCTAAACGGTCAATTATTACACTGGTCAGTATAAAATTTTAAATTACTTCAATTGGCAATTTGAGATCAGGCATAAATAGGATTATGTTATTTTGAGCGACGAATGAGTGTTCAAAATAACATAAGTTCATATTACGAATCGAAGTTTAAATTAATTTTTTCTTGACATTTTATTAATTGCAATGTATACTAAATCCAACACGTAAAGTTAAGTTTATATGTTTTGTAAATAATTCTTATCGAGAGAGGCAGAGGGACTGGCCCTATGAAGCCCGGCAACTGGTATTCTCATTCGAATACGCGGTGCCAATTCCTGCAAACCATATTGGTTTGAGAGATAAGAAAGTATATTGGTCTATTTTAACCTACTTTCTTATTAGAAAGTAGGTTTTTTAGTTATAAAAAAGACTTCTATTGAAGCATCATAAATTAAAAGGATTTTCTTATAACTTATTTGAGGCCAAATATATATTTAAGGGAAACAGGATTTTCTTGTGGTTTATAAAAAAAATTAACAAATAATTCTTATCGAGAGAGGCAGAGGGACTGGCCCTATGAAGCCCGGCAACTGGTATTCTCATTCGAATACGCGGTGCCAATTCCTGCAAACTATATTGGTTTGAGAGATAAGAAAGTATATCGGTCTATTTTAACCTACTTTCTTATTAGAAAGTAGGTTTTTTAGTTAAAGATTGTTAAGGGAGGAGATGCAGGAAATTTTGATGATTTATAGTTATCAGGCAGTCAATTTGGCTGAGTGTATGTCTTTATTTCGAGAAAGGGGAGGGTAAGTAAGCTCAGAAATAGCACAAAAAATTACTGATAATAGTTTGATAATTAAGAGGAGAGATGGAAATGAAAAATAAATTAAAATTAGTCTTATCGTTGATATTTACATTGGTTCTAGTGTTTACAGGCTGCTCAAAGGGAACTTCAAAAAACACTGCTAATAAATCCATTGGAAAGTCTTCGGATTCTACCGAACAATTAGCCGATAAACAAGAATTGAACTGGATTATCGGAAGTGAATTGCCTACTGCTGATGGAGTTAAATCTTATGATACATTAAGTTCTTCACAAATTGAAATATTTGGAGAAGGCTTATATAAAATCGACGGAAATAACAAAACGATTCCCGTCGAGGCAGAAGGATATCCTCAAATCAGCAAGGACGGTTTGGTATATACTATTAAACTTAAAGATAATTTAAAGTGGTCGAACGGCGATCCCTTGACCGCTAAAGATTATGTTTTTGCGTGGAGACGGTTATTTGCACCAAAAACGGCGGCTCAAATGGCAAGTACCTATTTCAATATAAAAAATGCCAAAGCGATCAATGAAGGAACCAAAGATCCTTCGGAATTAGGAGTTGAAGCTGTCAGTGATACGGAGCTCAAAGTAACACTCGAATATCCTGATACGTATTTTACAACTTCGCTATCGTCTGCAAACCTGTTTCCGCAAAGCGAAGCATTTGTGACATCCAAGGGGGATGCATACGGGACAACAAGTGACAATACATTGGGAAACGGCCCCTTTGTCATTAAGGATTGGGATGGCTCGGGCCTTACATGGCATTATGAGAAGAATGAAAATTACTGGGATAAGGATAATATAAAGCTTAGCAGAATCAATATTCAAGTTGTCAAAGAAACGGGAACCGGAATCAATTTGTACGAATCGGGAGCTACCCATGCTACATCTTTATCGGGAGATTATATCAGGCAGTATATAAAAAATAAAGATTTTCATTCGGTACTTTCTTTGAGATCCACCAATCTCGAGTTGGGCATAAGTTCAAGTCCGAATCTGCAAAATGAAAATCTCAGAAAAGCGATTTCATTGTCAATAAACAGAGACGAGCTTGTAAACAATATACTTGTCGACGGCTCAAGGCCTTTAACCGGTGTTATACCTAAAGGGATAGCAACAGATCCCGATACGGGAAAAGATTTCTCGGATGAAGCAGGTGTTTTGGTAAAGACAGATGTCGAGGAAGCGAAAAAACTTTGGGAAACGGCCAAAAAGGAACTTGGAAAGGAAAAAGTCGAATTGACATTACTCGCCGACGACACTGAAGGAGCCAAAAGGACGGCTGAATATCTGCAAAGCCAATTGACGACCAATTTACCTGGACTGACTATCAATATAAGCAATGTGCCGGCAAAGGTACGTTTTCAAAAGATGATGGACTATAATTTTGACTTGGCTCTCGGCGGTTGGTCAGGGGACTTTGATCCTGTCAGCTACTTGAATCAATTTTTCTCAACATATGAGCATAACCATGGAAAGTATAAAGATGCAAAATATGATGCTTATATCACGAAGATTAAAACCGATGATTCGGCAAATCCTCAGGCAAGATGGAAGGATCTGCAGGAGGCGCAGAAATATATTTTGAGTAAGGCAGTGGTTGTTCCTTTATACCAGGGATCTTCGACTTATTTGATAAATCCAAAGGTTAAGGGAATCGTTACTCACAATTTAGGCACTCCATTAGAGATTACTCATGCTTATATTGTTAAATAACCTGCTGATTAATTTTATCTAGATTGTCAGGTAAAGCCTATATTAAAAATAGGCTTTACCTGATTGTATTAAAGAAAGGTGCAGAAAAAATATGAGTAGCTTTTTCAGATTTATTTTAAAAAGGGCAGTTTATATGCTAATAACACTTTTCCTTATTAGTTCATGTACTTTTCTGCTGATGAATTTTTTGCCCGGGACCCCCTATGGCAATGAGGCGAAACTGACGAATAAGCAGAGGGAAGTTATGAACGAAAGATATGGACTGAATAAGCCATTGGGAGAGCGTTATATAATCTATATGTCGGGTATGCTTCGGGGGGACTTCGGTATTTCGCTGCAGTTTGGCGACCAGCCGGTCAGGTCGATATTGGCTAAACGCATCGGCCCGTCACTTCAATTAGGGGTGCAAGCCATGATTTTGGGAACTACTGTAGGAATTATTCTCGGGATGATCGCAGCTATGTTTCAGAATAGCTTCATTGATGCGATCGTATCCTTTACGGCTATTATCGGGCGCTCTGTTCCCAATTTTGTATTTGCGGTTCTTTTGCAGCTCTTGTTTGCCGTATATTTAAAGCTGTTCCCCATTGCTTTATGGGACAAGGGATTTTTATCAACGGTTTTGCCGACCGTTGCCTTATCCGTTTCTCCAATGGCGGATTCCGCCCGTTTTATCCGTACTGAAATGATTGAAGTATTAAATAGCGATTATATCGAATTGGCGAGGGCGAAAGGAATGAGTGAATGGAGAGTCGCATTCAAACATGGTTTAAGGAATGCCCTGATTCCACTTATTACAATATTGGGCCCTATGTCTGTTGGTCTGATGGCCGGCTCGCTGGTGGTTGAAAATATATTTGCCATTCCCGGTATCGGAGAGCAGTTTGTCAAGTCGATCATGACCGATGATTATTCCACAATTATGGCGGTGACCATGCTTTATTCCACAATGCTTGTTACCATAATCTTATTGGTGGATATTCTGTATGGGATCGTTGATCCCCGAATCAGAGTGGGAGGAGGAGAATACTAATGGATGAACCAATAAGTAAAAAAGAAAAAAAGAAAAATTTAAACTCTGAAATCCCGTCATCATATTTTACGCCGCTGGATGGGACCCATCACTTCGACAATGAGCGCATAGCTGCACCATCTCTTTCATTTTATCAGGATGCATGGCGGCGTTTAAAAAAGAATAAAGCGGCTGTGGCTTCAATGGTTATTTTATTGGTGATTGTATTGATTGAAATTCTTTCCATCTGGTATTCACCCCATAACCCCAATTTACAGAATGTTCCTCATGCCAATTTGCCTCCCCGTATTCCTCATGTCAATATTAACGGGTTTAACGGAAAGGCCAAGATATCGGGTGCTTGGATCGATAAATACGAACTTGTCCATGTTCCTAAGGATGTAAATTATTATTTCGGGACCGATGCTTTTGGCAGAGATTTATTATCCCGGGTATTGGCAGGGACGCGGGTTTCATTGCTTATCGCTCTGGCTGCGGCTTTTTTTGACTTGATAATAGGAATAACATACGGATTGGTTTCAGGATGGAAGGGCGGCAATGTGGATATAATCATGCAACGCATTTTGGAAATAATCTCCGGGATTCCAACATTGGTCGTGGTGATACTTATGCTTTTGTTTATCAAGCCCGGAGTGACTTCCATTATTATTGCCATGGGTTTAACCGGCTGGATTACGATGGCCCGGGTTGTTCGTGCCGAAACACTGAAATTAAAAAATCAGGAATTCGTACTTGCCGCCAGGACCCTTGGAGAATCATCTTTAAATATTGCCGTCGGCCATATCCTGCCAAACTTGAGTGGAATTATTGTAATTCAAACAATGTTCACTATTCCCAGCGCGATTTTTTTTGAAGCTTTTCTAAGCTTTATCGGAGTTGGAATGCGCGCCCCCAATGCATCATTGGGAACATTGTTGAATGAAGGATATAAGACGTTCAGATTCTTACCTCATCTTATGTGGTTTCCTGCTGCTGCTATTTGCATAATTATGATTACATTTAATTTGCTAGCGGACGGGCTCCGTGATGCATTTGATCCGAAGATGAAAGATTAGGAGGGGTAAGATGAACGAAAAAATACTGGAAATCAATAATTTGCATGTTTCGTTTCAAACCTTTGCGGGGAGGGTTCAAGCCGTACGAGGTGTATCTTTGACATTGAACAAGGGAGAGACTTTGGCTCTTGTGGGAGAATCCGGCTCCGGAAAATCCGTGACATGCAGGAGTATTATGCGACTGCTCTCAAAAAATGCCAGCATCGATTGCGGGAAAATAATTTTTGACGGAGAGGATTTGCTATCAAAAACCGATAAAGAAATGCAGCATATCCGCGGTAAAGATATAGCGATGGTTTTTCAAGATCCGATGACCTCCCTAAATCCAACTATGACTGTTGGCAAACAGGTGGCGGAGCCTATAATCCTGCACCAAAAATTGCATAAATCGGAAGCTATGAAAAAGGCATTGGAATTATTCCGGTTAGTGGATATTCCCGAACCCGAAAAACGTTTAAAATATTATCCTCATCAGTTCTCCGGAGGTCAGCGGCAGCGTATCGTAATTGCTATCGCATTAGCTTGTAATCCTAAAATATTGATCGCAGATGAACCGACCACGGCTTTGGATGTGACTATTAAAGCTGAGATTTTGGACCTGATGAAGAGTATTCAAAAGAAGGTTGCAACTTCGATTATATTCGTCACTCATGATTTGGGAGTAGTGGCTAATATTGCAGATAGAGTTGCTGTAATGTATGGAGGCAAGATCGTTGAAATAGGAACTGTTGATGAAATATTTTACAATCCTAAGCATCCGTATACCTGGGGCCTGCTTCGTTCCGTGCCTACGTTGGACAATACGGAAGATAGTTTGTATGCTATTCCGGGAAGCCCTCCGGATCTATTGGACCCTCCTGAGGGAGATGTTTTCGCCCAGCGAAATCAATATGCCTTAAATGTTGATGCATATTATGAACCGCCGATGTTTAAAATATCTCAAACTCACTATGCTTCAACATGGCTTTTGGATTCACGAGCTCCCAAAATAGAAATTCCTCAATCTATTGCAGCTCGTTGGCGGTATTTCAAATCTAAAAAACATAGTTTTAAAGATAAGAGGGATTAACAAAATGGATACTAAAAATGAAGTTTTACGGGTTGAAAATTTGAAAGAGTATTTCAGATCCAATGGGCATGCTGTCGTCAAAGCAGTGGATGGCATCAGCTTTAATATATATGAAGGTGAGACTTTCGGCCTTGTCGGAGAATCGGGATGCGGGAAATCGACAACGGGAAGAACTATTATACAATTATATAAACCCACTTCAGGTAAAGTTTATTTTAACGGGATCGATCTTTCCACTGTCCATGGTAAAAAAGATTGGCTTAAGTTTCGTCGCAACGTACAGATGATATATCAGGACCCTTATGCGTCCCTCAATCCGCGAAAGAAAGTGAGGGACATCGTTGCGGAAGGAATTAAAATCCACGGACTTGCAAAAAATAAAGATGATTGTGACCGACAAGTCAATGAATTGCTTGCGACTGTCGGCTTAAACTCAGACCATGCTAATCGATATCCTCATGAATTATCGGGAGGACAGCGGCAACGAATAGGAATTGCAAGGGCATTATCGGTACGGCCCAAATTTATTATATGCGACGAGCCCATATCTGCTTTGGATGTATCCATTCAGGCGCAAATCGTAAATCTTTTGAAAAGATTGCAAAAGGAAAAGCACTTGACCTATTTGTTTATAGCCCATGACTTATCCATGGTAAAATATATAAGCAATCGTATAGGTGTTATGTATCAAGGCAAGCTTGTGGAGCTTGGAGATGCAAAGGAAATCTATCGTTTTCCCCTGCATCCGTATACAAAAAGCCTTTTGTCGGCTATAACATTGCCGGACCCCGATTACGAAAGGCAGCGGACTCGCATTGTTTTTGACAAATTGGTACAAACAGAAACAAGTAAGCTTCGTGAAGTAGTTCCCGGGCATTATGTCTATTGTGATGTAAATGAAATTTCCGCTTATCAAAAAAAATATCAATCGTTGCTGTCTGATTTGGAGGCAAGCGAGAAGTAGGAAAATTTATAAGTGCCAATTAATGGGTCTTAAGATTGACATCCCATTAATTGACATAATAAAAATATTGACAAACTTCAAACAAAATAGCTGGGATGCCGTCAAGAAGGAAAAGCTTATCTCCAAAGGCCTCCTTTATTTCTTCGACTGTCACATCGCCCTGTGGTTTCGGTGTTACCGCTTCAATTCCATTACAAAACAGCCGTTAAAACTGTAATTCCTGTTTGAGCAGCCCAGTTCCCGGTATATTTCAGGCAAATTCATTCCAGTATATGGATACGGGAGTTTCTCACCTCTGAACTTTCTGTCGTCATACCAGCAAATTATCCTTGGCTGCCATATTATCCTGCCGTTTGATTTTCCTCTGATTACATCCCTGTTGAGTTTCGTTAAATTAAGATTCTTATGATCTGTAACCCTTCCCTGCATTTTTTTATTAAATCCATCCGGCATATACAAACTCCCTTCATCTTAAATATATTATTTTTTTGAAGCATTCTACGACTCGCTTTTTATTTTTACATATAAATCTCCGAGCATATTCCATGTCCGCGCTCATCTGGATATTTTGCTTCAAATTGCTCCAACCGTTCTTTTTAAGCTGCTTAACATACCTTGGAATCAATGATAAAACCACTTAGTCGGCAATAAAAACGTCCACGGCATTGTAATAATAGCAACAAAAATTGCTGTTTTTAATCTTAACCTCTTGTCTTCAATCTGTTTTTTAAAAGTAAATTTATAGTTAAATACATATATAAAAACTGCAGATATCAGCATGGAAAATATTATTATTGCAACTGCCGCAGGATGGCTAAATGGGTCATAATTTATTCCTGCAATCAATTCATTAGGCAATCCCAGAGAATTTCCGAACATCCCCAATAAAAATAGTATTGAGGCACCTATGATATCTGCTAAAAATCCAAATATCCAAACTTTTAATATGCTTTTCTTGTAAAATGTTTTTAGGCTTTTCTGGATATTGCCCAACCTAAACACAAAAAAGCAGGCTATTATTACCAGTGAATCAATGATGAAATTACCTATTAGTGTTATGATTATGACAGGAGGCAAAAATAACAAAAACCAGATTGGGAAAATTACGTTGTATAATGTTATCTTTCTCATGAATTTTCCGCTCCTCAAATTATATTTTTAACTTTAATTATCGGATACCTTTAATATTTTCGATACATATCGATAAATAACTTCTCTGCTGTGAAACCGTATTCCAATCACCTTTATTTATATATTCCCTCACGGTTTTGCTTATGCTCATTCAAAGATAATTTAAATTATAATAAGTTATCGAAAATGAAAATACTGTTTTCAGGCATACATTCCCTCCTTAATTTAATAAAAATATTTTATATTGAATATGGCATTATAGGGAGATAATTAATTAACACTTTTTTATTTTTGTGGATCAGATAAATTATAAGCCATGTATCACCAAGCATCAAGAAATATCTGTAAAATTAATTCAGCATCTGTATCATACGTTTGTATTTCTAAAGAATCCATATTTACAGATAAATTTTATTTTTGAATTTTTCGTTTATATATATATCTTTACGTATTCCTTCCTTTTCCTTATTTCTAAATTGTCCAGGTGTAATTCCTACATATTTATGAAATAGTCTGGTAAAATGGTGTATACTTTTAAAACCAACCATAAGTGATATTTGTTCCAGATTGTAATCTGAGTATGTTATTAGTTCCTTTGATTTTTCTATCCTAAATTTATAAATATAATACATTATTGTACAATTGCATACCCTTTTGAATCTCTGGCATATATAGCATTTGTTATATTTTAAAAATCTAGCCAAATCTTCCAATTTAATATCATTGGAATAGTTTTCCCCTACATAATCAATAATACTTTGGCAGATATCGTCATGTTCACCAGTTATTATACATTTAATACTTTGAACTTTCGAAACCGAATTATCATTATAATTTTTGTTTCGTCTGCATAAATAAATAATTAACTGTAAAAGGTACAGCTGTTTGTTGCAAAATAAAATAGGACAAAGTTGCAGAGAAAATTCTCCACTTTTGCAACAATAAATTCCCCATTATTGCAAAGGTCATTGCAGGCACCGAATCAAAATACTACCCTTGTAGATGAGATGAAAATCACAAGGGAGGAATTGGAGGATGCTCACAATGACTCAAAAAGATGATATCAGAAA